>NZ_JAQMIL010000013.1:0-148164 GCF_029990105.1 Bradyrhizobium sp. Arg237L
TGCTTCTCGAAGGCGTAGTTCAGGTTCTCTTTCGCTGCCGGCAGCGAGTCGAGATTGGCGGCATAGGTGAGCTTGTCGATGTTGACCACGCGGGCGTGACTGTCGCGCAGGAGATGACGCACCACGGCTGAACCAATGAAGCCGGCGCCGCCGGTGACAAAAATAGTCGAGCCCTTAAAGCGCATGATCTATCGCCTCCATGCAGTGGAATCAGCCCTGATACGAGCGGGCAACGGACTTCAGATACTCGCCGTAGCTGCTTTTCGCGGTCTTCTCGGCCACCTTCTCGAACGCTTGAAGCGAGATGTAGCCCTGCCGCAGCGCGATCTCTTCGGGGCAGGCGATGCGCAAGCCCTGGCGCTGCTCAAGGATCTGGACGAAATGGCTGGCCTCGACCAGCGAGGAATGCGTGCCGGTATCGAGCCAGGCAAAGCCGCGGCCGAGCACCTCGACATAGAGATCGCCGCGCTCGAGATAGGCGTTATTGACGTCGGTGATCTCGATCTCGCCGCGGGCCGACGGCTTGATCCGAGCCGCGATCTCGACGACGTCGTTGTCATAAAAGTATAGCCCGGTGACGGCTACGTTGGACTTTGGCAGTTTCGGCTTCTCTTCGATCGAGAGCGCGCGGCCGGTGTGATCGAGTTCGACGACCCCATATTGCTCAGGCGTATTGACGACGTAGCCGAACACGGTCGCGCCCTCCTTGCGGGAGGAAGCGGCGGAGAGCATCTCCGGCAACCCATGCCCGTAGAAAATGTTATCGCCTAACACAAGCGCGACCGAGTCCGAGCCGATGAAGTCGCGGCCCACGATGAAGGCGTCGGCAAGCCCGCGCGGCGTCTCCTGCGTGGCATAGGAAAAGCGCAAGCCGATCTCGCTGCCGTCCCCGAGCAGCCGCTGAAACAGCGGCTTGTCTTGCGGCGTCGAAATGATCAAAATGTCCCGAATTCCGCCCAACATCAGCGTCGACAGCGGATAATAGATCATCGGCTTGTCGAAAACGGGCAGAAGCTGCTTTGATACGACCGTCGTCACTGGGTAAAGGCGTGAGCCCGTCCCGCCGGCGAGGATAATGCCCTTCATAGCCCCTCACGTTTTGCTATCACAAAACATAACATATAATGTGAAGTGCACAAGGTTGTTATCAATGCAGTGATAGCATCGTGAGCCAGCAATTTCGAAGTGTTGTAAAATGAATGTCATCCAGACCGAGCTTCCCGAAGTCCTCATCATCGAACCCAAGCTGTTCGGCGATCAGCGCGGCTTTTTCCTCGAAACTTATCAGTCCTTCCGTTACGCCGAGCACGGGATCGCGCGGCCTTTCGTGCAGGACAACATGTCACGCTCGAGCTTTGGCGTGCTGCGCGGGCTGCATCTGCAGAATCCGGTTACGCAGGGAAAACTGGTCACCGCGCTGCGCGGCAAGGTGCTGGATGTCGCCGTCGACGTGCGGGTCGGCAGCCCGAATTTTGGACGCCATGTTGCCGTCGAATTGAGCGAAGAGAACAGGCGACAACTCTGGGTCCCCCGTGGCTTCGCGCACGGCTTTGTCGTTCTCTCCGAAACCGCCGACTTTTTCTACAAATGCGACGATCTTTACAGTCCCAAGGATGAGGTCTCGATCCGCTGGGACGATCCCGCGATCGGCATCAACTGGGGCGTCGAAAAGCCGTCTTTGTCGGCCAAGGACGCCGTGGCGCCGCTGTTAGCCGACGTGAAAAACCTTCCAGTCTATGGGCAAATCTGATGCGGATCTTGTTGACGGGTACCAATGGCCAGGTGGGCGGCGCATTGCAGCCGCTGCTGGCGAAGCATGGCACGATCATCGCGCCGCCCCGCGCGGAGTTTGACCTATCTAAGCCTGAGACGCTCGCTGAGAGGCTCGACAATTTCCGACCAGATCTCATCATCAACCCTGCCGCCTATACCGCGGTGGATCGCGCCGAAGACGAACGCGAACTCGCCTTCCTCGTCAACGCCAAGGCGCCGGAGATGATCGCGAAATGGGCGGCACAGCATCGCGTGCCGCTGGTCCATTTCTCCACCGACTATGTCTTCGACGGCTCTGGCGACAAGCCGTGGCGCGAGGACAGTCCCACGAACCCGCTCTCAGTCTATGGCGCCAGCAAGCTGGCCGGCGACGCGGCGATCCAGTCGGCCGGCGGGCCGCATCTGATCGCGCGCACGTCCTGGGTCTATGCCGCCAAGGGAGCCAACTTCCTGCGTACGATCGCGCGGCTGGCCGGCGAGCGCAAAGAGCTGCGCATCGTCGCCGACCAGATCGGCGCCCCGACGTCGGCGAGCGCGATTGCCGACGCGATCGCCGGCATCGTGCCGCCAAACCTTTCGGACTTGAACGCGCTGCTTGTGCGCAACAGCGGCGTGGTTAACCTTGTCTGCGCCGGCGAGACCAGTTGGCATGGCTTCGCGAGCGCCATCGTCGCCGGCCTGAAGTCGCGCGGTGTGGAGCTCGCCGTAGAGTCTATCGTTCCGATCGCGGCCGCCGATTTTCCGACCAAGGCCAAGCGGCCTGGTAATTCTCGGCTCGATTTGTCGCGGCTGAAAAATCAGTTTGGAATGACCACGCCGGCCTGGCAGGATGCCTTGACAGCGGAGCTCGAGGAGTTCGCCGCCATGCAGCAAGCACCGGCGAGCCGCTGACGACGGATTTAGCCTCGTCGGCGGAGGGCTTTCTTTGCGAAGGCCGATCGGCTCCAGTGCAGTTCGGTCGACTTGTAGCGGACCGGGCAGTGGATTCCGACGGAGCGCTGCAGCTCTCCGAGGTTCATAACCTGCGTTCTTCGGAGTAGGCCTACCGGTCGCTGCGCCGCCCACTCTTGAGCAAACGCACGAGTCAACAGTCCGGGACCGGTCGACAGCCAAATGAGGTCGCGATCACCGCGGCGCATCGCCGCCGCAGCAAGCTCCAGCGCCCGAGCCAGCACCGGATGCTCCGGCGTTGCCGCGATGAAATTGTTGCCGATGGAGCCGTAATTTTCCTGATGAACAACCAGCGTCGCATCGGGCCGAATGAAGCTGTCGACCGGCACCAGGCAACGATCGTCCGCGTCGGCATAGATTCCGCCACGAGCAACCAGGAATGCCAGACGGAAGATGTCCGCCTTTTGTGCAGGGAATGGCGCGCGGAAATAGGCGTCCACGATCTCGCGTCCGTAATGTTCGTTCAGGAACGCAAACGCCTTCTGATCGTCAAAACATGTCCACTGATACGTCGGATGAAGCTCTTGCCATGACTTCATTAGGTTGCGGACGTCCTCTGGGGGCGTAACATCCCAGAACTGCGCGATCGTAGAGGGAATGGCACGCTTCAGGGAGCTCTCGACAGTTGCTTCCTGCTGAAACTGGCCGGTCTGGCGCAGCGCGATCGCGGCGATGATCGCTGCGGGCGTATAGTCCGGGTATTGCTTGATCAATTCCCTCAACGGCTCGAATTGTGAATCGAGCGGACGAAGGCGGATGTGGCGCAGCGTCGCCAGAGCCTCACTATCGAGCAGAAATTCATCGAGCAGCTGGCCGACATGGTTCTGCGATGGGCTGAGCGACTGCCCCCGCAGCAACAATGACGATTGGCTCACTTGGATGAAGGCGCCGAGCGCGGCACGGGCGGCATCGACGTCGAGATTCATGAGGGCGGCGCGGGCGAGCTCGAAGTGCGACCAGGCATCTCCGGAATTCAAACGGATCGACTGCCGATAAAGCGAAATCGCCTCTTCGTAGCGGAACTGCGCCTCGGCAAGCTGTCCGCCGAGCAGGGCCACGCGGGCCTCAGCGACCGTGTCCGATGCCGGCGCCTGTTGCAGGAGACGCGCGGCAGCGTCGTACTGGCCCGTCATCGTTGCAATCTGCACTTTGTGGGACCACAACCAGAAATTCGGCCGCGATGCTTCGGCGAGCGCGTCATCGAGCACTTCCTGGGCCCTCGTCCAGTCGCGCATATGCCTGAGAAGCTCAACCTCGACGCCCGCAATTTCAGGGTGAGGACCAAGGCACTCGCGCGCCTCCGTCACGACTTGGAACGCCCGATCGCGCTCGCCAAGCTCAAAGCAGGCGCGCGCTTCCCCCAGCCGACCCCAGACGCTTGTCGGATGCGTCTTGCCAGCCCGCCGATACAGCGCAAGCGCCGTATCGGCATCGTCACTCTGCAAGGCGATGTCGGCCAGAGCAAGCAGCGCGTCGAGGTGATCGACTTCGATATCCAGCGCCTTTTCTAGCCATTGTCTGGCGACATTCGGGCGGCCAAGGGCACGCTCTTCGGCGGCAGCTTCGACCATGGCCTGCGCACTGTTTGGGTCAAGCCTCAGCAACTCCGAAAAGGCGGCAAGAGCCTCAGATCGGCGTTCCTGGCGACGCAGCAGTTGCCCGCGCTGCAGCAACGCCCGCGCATCGGCCCGACTGACGGCGAGAACTTCATCGAGCAGCATTTCGGCTTCTTCAAACCGCCCGACGTCGCGAAGCTCGATCGCGATGTCGGTCAGGCGAGATATATTCGTCGGATCCGCCTTCGAAGCGCGGCGGAAAAACGCCAAAGCCTGCTTGCGATCGCCCTGACGCCGACGGATATTGCCCAGCGCGGCGAGACTGTCGGCATGCTCCGGCTGTCTGGAGATGAGTTCCAGCAAAAGTTCGGCGGCTTCTTCCAGGCGGTATCCAGCCTCCAAAAGGTGCGCCAGCGCGATACGCGCACCGTGATTGCCCGGCTCCCGGCGAAGAGCTTTACGTAAAGCTTCTTCCGCCTCGCCAGCGCACTCAAGGCGACGGAGGGCATAGCTCAGACCGACCAACGCCGCCGCGTTGCCTGGTGATCGATCGAGCGCGCCGCGAAACCGCTGCTCGGCCTCGGCTGGTCGACCAAGACGGAGCAGAGTATGTCCCGCTTCGATCAAGCCGTTTGGGTGAGAGGGATCATCGCGGGCGGCTTCGTCGAACGCGTCAAGTGCCTGCTCGACCTTGCCGGAATCGCGCATGGCATAACCGAGGCCAAGATGAGCTTCGGGGCTTCGGGGCCACTCGCGCAGAACCTCCCTGAATTCGGAGATGGCGTCGCCGAAGCGTTTCAAGTTCCGAAGGCAGTGACAAACCTCGAGGCGAATATGGAAGGCCTTTGGGCTCACTTCCTTCGCGCGGGTAAACAGCACGAGCGCATTTTCATGACTGCCACGCTGCCGTTCGACGAGACCGAGCGCGTGCAAGGCTCCGATATTGGTTGGTTCGATCTCAAGAATTCTCTCGAAGCAGACCTGCGCAGCTTCAAGAGAATTTGCCTTGCGATGAGTCCACCCAAGGGCATTCAGCGCGCTGATATTGAGGGGCGCCTCCTGCAGAACCTTTTCAAGGACCTTGCTCGCCTCGTCGATGAGGTCGGTTTCGCGAAGAAGATGCCCAAGCTCGATTCTGAAGCCGAGATTGGCAGAATCGAGTTCCGCAAGTTTTCGGAAAGTGTCGAGTGCTTCGACTGCCGAGCCGGTTTGCCGCAACAAACGCGCAAGCGTCAACAGATGGGCAGTGTTATTGGGATCTTGCGCGACTATGTCACGCAGCGCGGTGACGGCCTCCTCGGTCCGGCCGAGATCGCGCAGCATGCGCGCAACTTCAATATGTGGTCTGGTGTCTCTCGGATTGGTGCGTGCTGCAGCCTGGAATGCTGCGAGCGCATCCTCGTTCCTGCTCAAGGATTTCAGTGCATAGCCCAGTCCTTCGTTGGCACCGGCATGACCGGGCTCAAGTTGCAGGACTCGCTGGAACGATTGTGCGGCACCTTCGAACTCCCCCAGATGTCGCAGGGTATGACCGAGGCCGATCAAGGCCGGCTTGTTATCTGGATCCAGCGCGAGCGAGCGCTCGAACATGGAGCGTGCCTGAGGGATCTGTGCCAGGTGCAGGTGATCATAGCCGCTTTCAACGGTTGCAAAGACGTTGGAAGGGTCGCTCTCCGTCGCGCTGAGGAATGCGGCGAGCGAAGCTCTGCGATCGCCCGTCGCTCGAATTCGCCGGCCTTGCTCGATAAGCATTTTTACCGGCTGTCCGTCATTCATGCTGGGTGTGACCCCAGCATTTGAATTGACAGATCGAGCACATCAGCCAAGCGAAACGGTCTTCAAGATCGAGCATGACAGAAAAGTGACGGATAATCAGCTAAACGACGGGTGTATGCCTAGGATCAGGCGGCTAAAACAACAACGATCGTTTGTTAAAAGCAGATCGAAAAGACGGCTTAATCGTGGAGGGCGATGCAATTCATTATCCGCTGGCAACGGTCGGATTTATTGCGGCAAACTTGTCACGAAATGTCCAAGAGCCATTGCGCAAGTTTTCCCGGCGCGTGAGACGAGCCGGCGGGGCAGTGTAAGCTTGATCGTTTCGCCATGAGCGCCTCGCGAGGTGTTCGGCCGTACGTGCTCTTAAAGGCCCGATTGAATGCGGGAATGCTGCGAAATCCGTAGCGGTAGGCGATCGGAGCTATTCGTCTGTTGCCGAGTCCCCCAGCCGTGATCTCCTGTTGAACGCGGACGAGGCGGCGTGCGCGGATGTAGGATGCAACACCGCCAGTTGGTTCAAAGAGACGATACAAAGAGGCACGGGATAGGCCAAACGTCTTGACCAGACTGTCGGCGCTCAGGTCCTTCGCCGCAAGATGATTCTCAATGTAGCGGCTGATGATAGCAAAGCTGTCGAGAGGCAGCGAATTCGAAGGCTCAACAGGGGAATTGCGTCTCGCCGCCGAGGTCAGTATCTGCACCGCCAGCAGCGCAATGCCCGACGCGATTTCATCCATCTCCGCGGCAGTGACAAGATCGACCTGTGCAAGCATGGCCTGCAAGGCTGCGGAGACCACGGAAGCGCCCGGGGCGGCCGCCTTGGCCAGCGTGGCATGTCTGCCGGTCAGATCGGCGAACTTCGCTGGCAGGCTTGCTCGCGGTATCCAGAGCGTCAGGTCAGCACTGGGACCGTTATCGGTGCCGCGGATCAGCCGAACCGGCGCCTGAAGGTCCAGCAAAAGCAAATCCCCGGCGCGGGCAGTCACTGTGCCTCCACGATGATGCATTTCGACAAAGCCGCCCATCACGACTTGGAGGGCGAAGTGATCGAGTGCGCGGCCTGAGACCGCCGTTGCCCCTCGGACAAGCTCGGCATGCGCGCAGCTAGTCTGGCTAAGCACAAAGATTCGACCGGCCCAGATCTCTTGCGATCCTCCGGGGCCGAGGAGGGGGACTTTATTACTTACATAAATGGGATGATAGGTGGCGAGCCACGTCTGCGCTTCTTCCCGATCGCCGGCTTGCTTCCACCGGTACGATCTAATCATCATCTCCAATAATCTTTCAAAGCTAATATTATCAGTGGTGATCGATAAGCGAATTTGCAGATTATCGCAATATTTTGCCGAACCGTCTCAACAGCCCCTTTTCGGATTGCGCAAAGGTTATCGGAACGCTAACGTGTTTTTATAATGTTAACTTAGCCATAACATTCAGAGTGAGGGGTTCGATGGCGACTAGCGAGACGTTTCACTACGCCTACGCATTGGCCAACGGCGGTAAGGCGGGCTACCGAATTGACGACGCTAATCCGAAGACTGATTTTGTGGACTACGTGGCGGGCGGCGTGAAGGTCAAAGATCCGAACGGCGGTGATATCTTTGCCGGCGACAAGATCAAGGTCGCGAAGATTGGCGCCGATTTGGGTGACCTTGAGACAGGAAAATACACTTTCGTTGGCGCAGCGACCGTTCAGGATCACGGCAACACGATCAGCGGGATTATCATCCTGGACAGCGATGGACGTTCGTTTTTTTTGACCGACACCCAGTATTCGGGCAAGCTGAATGGGCATAACGGTGATGTGACCATTACCAGCGGCAGTACGACCATCTGCTTCATGGCCGGTACTCTGATTGGCACACCGGCTGGCGAAGTACCCGTTGAGACTTTGACGTGCGGTGACAAGGTCTTAACTCAGGATGGTGGAGTCGCGACGGTCGACTGGCTCGGCATTCAGACGGTTTCGACGAGGTTCGCCGACAGGATGCGCGTCCTGCCGATCCGCATCAAGGCCGGCGCACTAGCTGAGGGCGTACCCTCCCGGGATCTCCTGATTTCGCCGGACCATGCGGTCCTCGTCGATGGTGCTCTGATTCAGGCGGGCGCGCTAGTCAACGGCACGTCTATCGTCCGTGAGCACAATGTACCGACGACCTTTACCTATTATCATGTGGAGGTCGAGGATCACTCGTTGATTCTCGCCGAGAGCACGCCGGCCGAGACGTTCGTCGACAACATCGAGCGGTTGCATTTCGACAATTGGGCCGAGCACGAGGCCCTTTATCCAAACGGTAAATCGATCAGGGAGTTGCCGTACCCGCGCGCGAAGTCGCACCGTCAGGTGCCTGTTCAGACGCGCATTATGCTTGCCGCCCGGGTGCAAGCGATCGGCGCCAGCCAAACTGCTGCCGAGGTGGCGTAAGATCTGTTGAAGCCTCACGGTTGACCGAGACAAGCCGGCCGCTGTCCCGCCCGTCCGTGCGAAAGGGCAATATCCTTCGCCGACGTCATCGGGGCGGCGGTTCGGGCGAGCTTGGTGCTGTGGCCGGCGCTGCCGCTAAAATCCTGGCGGTATGTCGCGTGCAGGCGGAAGATTGTTGAACCTGGGGGCGCGTGGTCCCGGGGGCCAAGCCAGGCCGCTGTAGGGGACTCCATCGCGTGAGAGCTGCGGGTTGTAGGTCGGGTCGTCATTGAGCAACTCGCCCCAGCGCGCGCGAAGCAGACTGAGCTCACGCTCGAACCGGTCTCGGCGGTCCGCCCGATCGTCCTTGCCCCGGCTGGCGGATTCGGCATGGACCAGCTTCGCATGCGGCGTGAAGACAATGCGCTTGCCGGTTTGGCGCAGGCGGAGACAATAGTCGACATCGTTGAATGCGACCGCGAAGCGGGCTTCGTCCATTCCGCCGACGGCAAGATAATCTTTACGTCGGGTCACGAGGCAGGCCGCGGTTAGCGCACTGCATTCGTGCGCGACGAGTAGCTGATCAACGAAACCGGGATCATTGCCAAATCTATCGGTGTATGCGTGGGTCGCCGCGAAGTTCATTCCCAATACGACGCCGCCATGCTGCACAACGCCACCGGGCCAGGTTAAGAGCGCGCCGACGGCGCCGACGTCCGGCTCGGCCAGCCGCGTCAGCATCTCTTCAAGCCAGTCGTCCGAGCTTGCCTCGATATCGTTGTTGAGAAGACATAAGACGTCACTGCCGAGCATCGCAGCGGCTTGATTGTTGAGCCTTGCGAAGTTGAACGACCCCTCGATCCGCAAAGTCCGGATGCCGTGTCGGCGCAGATCTGCGAAATAATCGATCGTCTCGTGGTCGGCACTATCGTTGTCGACGACGAGGATATCGGCACGGCAGCGCTCGACCGCGGGCGCAATGCTGTCGAGGCAGGTGCGCAACAGCGAGAGGCGGTCGCGGGTCGGGATGATCACGGTCACCCGCTCGTGCGGGATCGGTCGCTTGATTCGGACCGCGGGGAAGAGATTGCCTTGCTGCTGGCTCACCTCCGCCCCAATGCCGCGCGCCCGCAAATGCATGTGGCTCGCGGCGGAAAGCCGAGAGGCGGCATTCACCCGATTGAGTTTCGGCAGCGTCGCCAAGGCTCCCGGCAAGTGTAGGATGTTCGCCTGTCGTGGATCGGTATGATCGAGCAGGCAGTTGAAAAGCCGATAGAGATTGTCGGGACGAGCCTCAAGCCCGGCAAGCAGCGCTTCTCGTCGGACCGCGAACAGGTGCGCACAATACCCTTGCTCGAGCATTCTCTCGTAGTCGAACGCCGGAAAGGCAAGCGGCCAGAGCCGGCCGTCGTCAGCGAGGAAGTCGAGATCGCCGTACACGGCCGTAGCGTCCGGATAGGCGTCAAATGCGGCTGCGATGCGAGCCAACGCGCTCGGTTCGAGCGATATGCCTGCCATGGTGACGACGATATGTTCCGCATCGGATGCGGCGTCTTCGAGAAATTCCAGGAGGGCTTCGCTGTCGACGGAAAGCGGCTGACCATCGATCACGCCTGCGGTCCAGTTCTCGTGGCTCTGCGTTTCCAGGGTGGAGAGCGTTTGCTGAGTTCCGGCGGTGCCGGCGATAACGACAGCCAGTTGAAGCCGGCTCGTCTGCGGTTCGGGCAACGGGAAGCGATCGCGCCAATTGGCATAGTCGGCGAGAGGAAGCGAGGCCGGAATGAGCCGATCGTACAATTTGCCGCGGAGGCGTTCGGCGCCGTGACCCCCGATCGCGTCAATCATTCCGGCAAGGCCATCGGGAAACGCGACAAAGACGGCCGTTGCCGGAACCGGCTCGCCGTCGTCTTTGCGCAATCCAATCCTATGGACACGTCCGTCGGCGAAGCGCTGCGGGACATGGAAATCGAAAGCGCGGGCGTTGCGGGATCCTTGCCCGTTGGCATTGTCGCCGATGTGCGTCCAGGCCGTCGCGCGGACCTGTGCGACAGTTTCTCCATCGACGATCGCTTCAAGCGTGGCAGCGATTTCGCTGTCGATCCAGCCTTCGAAATGCAAACCACCGAGCCAGCGCAATTCGCTGCTCGGTCGAAGATCGACAAGTGTGCTTTCATTCTCCAGGTCGATGGGGTGGCCGATGGGGGTTCCGAGATTGGCGAGGCGTGCCTCAAGGACGCTCGCGGCTTGGAGCAGGTCCGGTTCGAGTGTCACCGCGAATCCGTAAGCGCCATCCAGTCCTTGCTCAAAGAGCTCCGGGACGAGGGAATCGGCGTACGTCGTTCTCAGGACCAGACCATCGAGCAGGATATCGACGGTGAAGCGGCGCTCCGGAGCCTCAGGATCGAACACGAAGCCCGATACCGTACTGTCGTGAGCGAGCGCGAGCCGGCTGATCAGTTTCGGTTTGGCCGCCGGTGCGGTGCGGGTGACGCGCGCGATGCTCATGATTGTTCGACCCAATCGACCACCGCATCGACAAGTCCTGCCTCGTCTACGTTGGCAGGAAGGGCAAGGTCACCTTTGCGCGGTTTGGGCGATCCGCCCGACCAGTCGCGATATGCGACAGGTCTTAAAGCTTGCTTTACAGTCTCAATCAGCGGATGGCCGAATATTGGTTCTTCGAAATCGGTGAGCAGCCAGCCCGGATCATGCGGTGCCAGAACATCGCCAAGCTCGCCGGCTGCAATCGCGCCGGTTATGAAGACATTTGGGTACGACATCAGGCGATCGTCGTCATACGTCGTGCCAGCGATAACGATCGATCGGGATGGTTCCCGCCGTTGCAGGCAATCCGCCAGGCTCCGCATCACGCGCAAGGATGCGGGCGAGGGCGCAGATGGAACGATGACAAGCGATTTTCGCGAGCCGGAAAGCAGCGGCAGGTCGAGCGACCGGGTTGGCCAATGCTGGGCGACGATGTTGCGTTTGGGCCAACGAGCCTTGGCAAAAGCCTTGGCCGCTTCGCTGGGAACAAGGAGGGGCGTCCCGTCGGGAAGCGAGACAGCCGCTTCGCCAAGGTTTCCTCTCACCAGCCAGAAATTGAGCGGAAGGTTGAGTGCCCGCATCAGATTGATCAGTTCCAGCAACGGATTCGGCTCGACGATGTCGACGCGTTTTGCACGCAGCCGTGTAAGGAGCTCGGCGGCGTCGGCGATGTCCGCTTCGCTGCCGAGCTTCAAATGAATCGATTGCGGGCTCGTGCCGTCCGCGGCCTTGAGATGGAAGACATCGCGCTCTCGCAAGAGCAGAACCACGCGCTCGCCATGCTGGCGGAGGTGGCGCGCTCGCTCCTCGGCTATGGCTGCGCAGGAGCGTTGATTCCCGACGATCAGCACGGATGGTTCTGACGACCAGGGCAGCGCGCGCTCAAGCGCTGCGCGCGCCGGTCGTAGCGGATCGGCGGTCTCAAACGCGCGGCATTCGTTCCGATGGTTCGGGAATCGCTGGTCCAGAACACCCAGATTGCGAAGCACCAGGCTTCGCTTCTCGTGCTGGAAGGATTTCGAGCCGTGATGCCCGACATAGACCGACGGCGCGCAAACATTGCGAAAGCCCTTGGCGCGCGCGCGAAGGCAGAGGTCGACATCTTCGAGATAGCCGCGCTCAAACGTTTCCGACAGCCCGCCTACGGCATCGAGACAGGCGCGCGTGATATAGAGACAAAACCCGATGCCGCTTGGCACGTCGATTGCATCGCCGGCGTCGGCAACACCCGCGATACGATCGATCTCGAGTATTTGCTCATAGCTCGGCATCGGATTGACGTCATTCGGCATCGGGAACGAAAAGATGTCACCGTTGTTGGAAAGCGGCGTGATCGTCCCGATGTTGGGTGCCGAACGCGCCACGGCCGCCAATCGATCAACAAAGCCGGGTGCTGCGACGGTGTCGGAGTTCAGCAACACGACGTCGCCCGTCGGCACCTCCTCCAGCGCACGATTGATCGCTCCGACGAAGCCAAGGTTTACCGCGTTCACAACAAGGTCGATCGTGTCGGCCGCGGCAAGCTCTTGGAGATAGCGCCGCAACTCCACCTCGGGGCTGGCATCATCGACGGCCAGAATGCGGAACGGCTCGCTTCTCGACGCACCCGAAGCTCTTGCCTTAACGAGGCTTTCAAAGCAGTCGATCGTTGCCTGTACGTCCCGATAGACGGGAACGATGACGGTGGGGGCGGAGGTGCGAGGCCTTGGCCGAGCGGAGGGATGCGCGTGTGCTCGGACCCGCGCCGGCGGCGACAGGTTGGGTGCGAGCCGCCGGATCTGGAAGATCTCGCCATCGCATTTCAACGTCAGCGTCTGAGGGGTCCTGGATGGTGGCCGCCTAACGAGAAAGGCGGTCGCCTGAACGTCCCTGCTGGCCAAGGGATGAAATGAGTTGGGCTCGAGCAGGCTCGTTAACGTGCCGTCTTCGGTCGCAAGGCTCGCTTCGACTGTGGCCGCCTTGGTCCAGGCGACCCAGCCTGTCACGTGATTGTCAAACACCGAGCAGGCGGCCCAGTGCCGATCCCCAGCACGCCGGAGCTCAGCGATGGCAGCTCGCAGGATGGCCGGATTGCCGTCACGGCTTATCAGATTGGCAGCCGCGCCCCGCCGCCGATCGTCCGTGGCCCAGGCAAGCATTCGACGGTTGGCGCCGACGTCGGAAGGGTCGACAAGAAGCGCTTCGGTGAGGTCGGCGAGCGCCGCTTCGCCGCGTCCAAGCTTCCAGTTCGCCTCCGCGCGGAGAATGAAGCAATGGGCGGCCGGCGGCGGTTCAATACGGCAGCGTCGATCCGCATATTTGAACGCTGTGATAAAGTCTTGAGCGGTCAGCGCCTGCGCCGCCAGGCGCTCGAGCGCGATATGTGAGCGAGGTCCGACGAGCGCTGGGGCGTCAATGACGGTGCCGAGAACCATTTAACCGTGCCCTGACCGATTGCGGTCGCTTGCCGGCGCTCCGAAGTCTCAGTGTCCGGATCGCTTCAGGTAACCGGACTCTCTTGGCGCGGCCGGCTGCGGAACACACGGACCCGCCCCGAACCGGCAGGCTTTCGCGGCTTCGCAGGCGCTGCGACCTGTTCCGCGGCTGCAATCCGTTCGATGCCAATGCGAATGCCAACGAGAGGTTCGCGATTGGTCGGACCCGACAGCACCACGCGTTTGCCGACCGCGCGCAAGGTCGGTGCGTTCAAGAACCCTGCCTCCGCGACGAACTCTAATTCGTCGGTGCCGCTCATTTCCAGGACCACGCCCGTAATGGGCAGGGCCCGCCCGCGTGTACCGGCGTAGGCGCCGAGCGGGACCATTCTGCCGCTCCCGGCCTGACCGTTGGCGAACTGAACCGCATAGCGGATATCAAGACCGACCGGCTTCTCCGGCCATTCCAGGGCCACCCCTTCCACGCGGGACGGTGCCGTTGGACCTGCAATCCATGCGTTGGGTCCGACAGTGACGTCGCCGCGACCCGCCACGTGGCCAAGCACCTTCAGGCCTTCCGTCGTGGCATTGGCATGCAAGCCCAGGCTTTCGCTTTGCGCCGTGACGACGTGGGCTCGGCCGGATTGGATCGGTTCAATGCGAACCACGGCGGCTTGCGATCCTCCAAGTCGCATGGGCTGGACTTGGACCTGCAAAGTGCCGGGCGTGTTGACTCGGACCACCAAGCCGGAATTCGGCTCCCAAAGGGTTGGCTCGGTCGCATCAGGGTGCAGGATGATCTCCATCCGCCTTTCGTGGCCTACCGCCGGTGCGACCGTAACATGAGGTGGAGAGAGGGAGTCTTCGGCACTCCTGTAATTCACGAAGAACAGTCCGCGGTCGAGGTTCACCACTTTCTGCTGCTCAGCGTCGCTCATCAAAACCCCCGAACAAATCGTAACAATTGTAATCTACTTCGGTTAGCGAGCATATCATATGTGGTCGCCCAAAAGTTAGACATGTTTGTTATCGTGAACTCAACAAACTTCGGGGCAAATGTGGCTAAGCAGGCCATGCAACCAAAGATCGCAGTTCACGATTTTTCGCCTTTCAGTCTTGGGTGTTGCAACCAGACGTGCTCCGGCGCGCCGAAAGGCAGCGGCGAGAGCCATCCAAGACGCTTGAGGCGAGAATGATGTGACTGCCAACTCGGCCTTGCCGAAGCGCCAAGCCGGTTATCCACAGCAAGACACCTGCTCCGTCAGCAAAGGCAAGTCAAGGAAGCGCCCTCAAGCGTGAGGACGAGCGCCAATGAGTGGATCCTGACGACGAGAGAGAGCGACGGATGTACTCAGTCTCTGCACTCAATAATGCCACCATCCGGCGGAGCCTGTCGTTTTCATCTCTCAGCAGTGCGATGGAGTCGGCGATGTTCTCAGCGCTGCACAGATCGAGATGCCGGATTTGCGGTTGGCGGTCGGAAGGAGGTCGTTTGAATTTCATAGCGTTGCCCACACGCTTGCCCTTGCATTCCTGAGACTACACTGAGTTTCAACATTTGGATGCCCAAAGCAAAACCAAAAGTTGCATGGAGTTGCGACTAATCGACGAATTTTGGGGCAGGAAGATGTCAGATGGAACGAAAGCTTTTTGCTGATGCAGAATTGCAGCATTCTAATCATAGGGAACTTTGTCACCACATAGTGCGAATGCCGAACTATCGTTCGGCGATTAGCGATTGATGGTTCGCTGCAGGAAATTCTTGCTATAAACACGACGCGCAAGCTTCAGTCCGTTCTCGATTGATCGTACTGCTTGAAGCAGACAGGCGACAGCATCGTCGATGAAGATTTTATTCGTTCACAATAACTTCCCGGCACAGTACCGCAATCTGGCGGCTGCGTTGGCTAACGAACCCGGCTTCGAGCTCGTTGCTGTCGGTGCATCGAGCGCGCAGCCGATGCCTTCGGTTAAGTTGATTAAATATATGCTCCCCGAAGCAGATGTTTCCGGAACCCATCCTTTCGCTAGGCGATTCGACCTTGAGTGCCGCCGCGCTGAGCAAGTGCTTTACAGTCTTTCGACCTTGGCGGCGTCGGGCTTCGCCCCGGACTTGATTCTGGCCCACCCGGGATGGGGAGAGACCCTGCCACTGCGCACGATGTTCCCCAAGGCAAGATTGTTCGTCTATTGCGAGTTCTTTTACGGCGCCGAGGGGCGGGACATCGGATTCGATCCGGAATTTCCGATGTCCGGACTGGATGGTCATATCGGACTGCAGTTGAAGAATGCGACGACATTGCTGGCGCTGGCAGATTGCGACCTCGGAATCTCGCCTACCACTTGGCAGCAATCGACCTTTCCCTCGCATTATCAAAGCAAGATCGAAGTGATTCATGAAGGAATTGATACATCGCGCGTGCGGCCAGATCCGCGGGCGCGCCTGATGCTGCCGAATGGCCGGGAAGTACGTTCGTCGGATGAGATTGTGACGTTTGTCGTACGCAATCTCGAACCGCTCAGGGGCTACCACGTCTTCATGCGTGCTCTCCCCGAAATCCTCAGGCGGCGGCCCAACGCGCAGATCGTCATCATCGGCAGGGATGGATTATCGTATGGACTTCCTCCGCCGGCCGGCAAGACCTGGAAGTCGATCTTTCTCGACGAGGTCCGCGATCAGTTGGATCTGTCGCGCGTTCATTTCATGGGAGGCGTCCCATATCAGACATTCATTTCAGCGCTCCAGGTATCATCGGCACATGTCTATTTGACTTATCCCTTCGTGCTGTCCTGGTCGGCGCTGGAAGCTATGAGCGCCGGTTGTTTGGTGATTGGGTCTGATACGGAGCCGGTGCGCGAAGTCATCAGTTCCGGCGAGAATGGTTTGCTGGTTCCATTTTTTGCGGTCGATGAGCTCGCCGAACGCGTGATTGAAGCGCTGCAGGAACCCGCGAAGTTCTCGTCGATGAGGCAGGCCGCCCGCCGCTTCGTCATCGATCACTATGACGCAGAGCAGGTCTGCATACCGCGAATGCGTCGCCTTCTCGATTTGAGGGCGCCCTCGGTGCCGTCAGCGCGGAACTTTTGGCCGGGGCGCTCGCCGTCAGACTTGTCGAAAGGCACCAAGCGTGCTTCCCGGAAATCGTCCGCCGCGGCGGGATTGGGAATGTCAGGCGAAGAGGGCGCTGGCCTTTCGTAGGCCGCGCGGCACGCGGGACTCTATCCAAGACATCTATTTTCCGATGCGTCGAAAATGGCGACGTCGACCTTTATCTGTGCAGGCCGTCCGAAACGGTTGAGAGCGGTCGCAGGCATGTTGCTACGTTTGGCTCATCGACGGCACACCTATTTCGAGAAGTTCGTCCTCGCGGTGACACAGGCGTGATGATGACGGCCCTGAACGATCAATCGATCGCGAGCGACTACGAACATCGCCGTATGCGCAGACAACCCAGCGAAGTCAGGCGCGATGAGTGTGACTACTCTCGGCAACGTGATGGTATGAGAAAAATCATATAATTGACGTGGACATCGTCGGTCATATCTCCACGAACAGCAGAACAATGATGTGGCCGGCATAGGGAGGCGTTCGCAGCGTTCGTCACCGATCGCTGCGCCGCGACGTTTTTGATCGCAACGAGAGGACTCTAGGTGCGATCGGCCTGCCCGCAAAATAATCATCGCGGAGATCAAAATTAATGCTGCACCGGTGATCTGGTGGCACGTGATTTGCGAGCTTCGCGACCAGCATACTGGAGTTGGGTATCGGATATGATCGCAGCACAGATTGGTCGTGGAATGAGTACGGATTGCAAGCAGCCAGCGCTTCTTATTCTTGCTGTCGTGCTGTCAATTTTTGCATTCGGGTCCGCCCGCGCTCACGATTCTGGGCACCCCGAATTGAACCATTGGTATGAGAGCTTGCACAGCGGCAAGGGCCCATGCTGTGACGGCACAGATGCGAAGCGCGTCGATGACGCCGATTGGGAAAGCAAGGATGGTCACTATCGGGTGCGCATCGATGGCGAATGGGTCGACGTTCCCAGGGAAGCTGTCGTAGATGGGCCGAACCTCTCGGGGCGGACGATGGTGTGGCCCTACTATCAAGATGGTCATCCGAAACCGCGATGCTTCATGCCGGGCAGCATGAGTTGAATCGACCGCGCAGTTCGACCAACTTGTGCTGACATGACCGAACGAGTTCGCGCAGGGGGCGCGATGACCGAGCCTGCCCGGCTTACGGATGAGCCCGCGTCGCCGTAGGGCTCGACGTTGACGCTTCCGCAGGCCGAAGCGCCAACTGTGCCGCTGAAGTAAACACGCGGGACCGCATGAGAAGGGTGGCGACGAGGCCGGTAATCCCCGACGCAGCCAGGATCATGGCAACGACCACGAATTGGTAGATGGCGGCGTAGACCGGACTCGCGCCGGAGACCATCATGCCGGCCATGACCCCGGGGATCCACACCAAACCGAGAGACTTCAGCATATCGAGCCGAGGCAGAAGGCTCGCATAGACCGCGCTCTGAAGATAAGGCGTAACCGTAACGGCGGGCTCTGCGCCCAGCGAGAGGCTTGCCTCGATCTGTCCGACATGGGCGACGATCTCGGCCCGGAAGCGCTCGGCCGCCTGCGCGCATGCATTCATCGCATTGGCGATGATCATGCTGCCGACAGGCACGAGGATCGCGATGTCGGCCCGAAGGCTCCGGGTCACCAGCATCGCCGCGATCACGGTTCCGGCGCCGGCGCCGATCGCCCAGAAGCACAGCAGCAGCGCGCCTTCCATTTTCTGGAGGCGGCGAGCTGCCGTGAATGCCGCGGCGACCGTCATCATCAGCAGGATAAGAGTGCCGATCAGCAAGCTGCCTTGGAGCAACACCGCCAGCACCATCCCAACGAGAACCATCTGTATGAGTCCACGTGCCATCGATACGGCGGCCTCGCGCTCGACGCGGACGGCGTGCCACCGGCAAAGCGCCACCACGGCGGCGCACAGCGCGATGGCGCCGGCGGCTTGGGCAAGGCCCATCAACACTTCGCTGCCTATGCTGCTCTCCAACTCAGTCAGCATGCAGCACCTCCCTGGTTGCGCCGATCGCGACAAGTCGGCCCGCTTCCATGATCATGGTTCTGTCCGCGAGACGGATGGCTTGCTCACGGTTGTGCGTGACGATCACGCAGGCCATTCGCCGTTCTCGGATGATGCCGAGAATGAGCTCCTCGACCCCGCGCACGGACGCCTCATCGAGCGCGGAGGTCGGCTCGTCGAGCAGCAGAACCTCAGGAGCATTCGCCAGCGTTCGAGCCAGCGCCACGCGCTGGGCCTCGCCGCCGGAAAGGTTGCCGACATCACGGTCGGCGAATCCGGATAAGCCGACTCGCTCGAGCAGCGTTGCGATCTGCGTCGGCGCCATGACTTCCCCGCGCTGGCGCGGTCCGAAAGCGATGTTCGCAGAGATTGTGCCGGGAAACAGAAAGGCCGTTTGCATGACCATGCCGACGCGCCGCCGCAACTCCTGCGGCGCAATTGACCGGTAGTCCGTAGACGTCAGCAGAACCGTGCCGGCCGTAGGCTCGTCCAGCCGGTTGAGCAGCCGCAGGAACGATGACTTCCCGGCCCCGCTCGCGCCGACGACGGCGAGAATCTCACCCGCACAGACTTGTACACTGATGTCATTGACGAGCAGCCGTTGTCCGACGCTCCGCGACAGATGCCTGGTTTCCAGCATCGCAATCGCTGGCTGAGGACGGTTCTCGCCTTGGCGGGATGCGCGCGCGAACGCGGTCGCGTCGTCAGGATCGTTCGATAGGGCAGGGTTCGTCACGGGGCCTCTTTCGACGCAATGCGCTGATCCATCAAAATGGTGGCGGCTTCGGCTGCGATGGCTTCGGGCCGAAAGCCCGCGCGGTGTCTCGCTGTGGGCGATCAACCCTGGATAACGCGAGTTGCCGCGCATATTCGTGGTCGCTGGCCTCCTTGTATGGAGAACTAGTCAGCGAGGCAAGAAACGCGACCAGATCATCAATCTCGGCCTCCGTCATGGCCAACGGCTGGATGTCTTCGTCGAGCCAGGGGTCGGCGCGGCCGTCGCCCTTGTTGTAGTGATCGACGACGTCCCACAAGGTTTGCATCGATCCGTCGTGGAAGTAGGGCCCCGTCACCAGTATATTGCGCAAGTCAGGCGTCTTGAATGCGGCGATGTCGCTCTGCCGTTTCGTGATCAGAAAACGTCCCAGGACCGACATCTCGCTCGCGATCGCCGCGGCGTCGACATCCGGCAGGCGTCCTTGCGCAAGCTCGCGTTCCGCCTGCTGCGCCAAGGGACCTACGTGGTGCCGGAGGATTCCGATGCCGATGTTGTGGAAGTCGTTGTCGGTAAAGACAGTCACGTCGCGTTTGTTGTCCGCCAAGGCGTGGCAAAGGTTGCAGCGTGCCTTGGTATTGAACAATTCCCAGCCGCGTTTAGCCGAGTCGCTGATAGCGCCGGCGTCTCCGGCGATGAAATGGTCAAACGGAGAATCGAAAGACGCCAGTGTCCGTTCATAGGTCGCGATCGCGCGCAGCAGGTCCTGTTCGTTCACGTCGCGGCCGAAGGCCTGCATGAATTGCACTTGATAGTCCTTGTCGCCAGCGATCCTGGACACGGCAGCGGCGATACTGGACGAACCCATCTCGAACGGGTTGGTGATCGGCAGGGCCGCTTGCTGCTCCAGCGTGTCGACCCGGCCATCCCAAAACTGCGTCTTGTTATAAAGTGCGTTCAGCACGGTTGGAGCATTGCGTTGTCCGGCACGGCCATGGATTCCGATCGACACGGGCCGTCCATCGGTGAAGGCGCGCGCCGGATCGTGACATGTGGCGCACGCGACGGTGCCGTCATCCGACAGCCGGCCGTCGAAGAACAGCTTCTCACCCAACGCAACCGCGGCAGGCGTAAGCGGGCTGGCTGGTGGGATAGCCGATGCCGTCAGCGCCGCGGGAAAGCCGACCTGATTTGACGAGCGGGGCTCAGCGAGCGGCCCCTGCTGGGGCAGTGGGGGTGCCTTGCCCGGCTCCAGCGCCGGCGGTGGTCCGGTATCTTCGCTGACGGTCGAAGCCGCAGTCGCCGACAGAGTAGGCAACAGGAGTAACAAGGCCGCGAATGACGTGGCGCGCATCCGATATGCCTTTGCCGTTGCGCTGAGCAGATATTCCAAAGAAGGTGGATTCAGGACAACTTCGTCCTCGCGAGGAGGCGAGGCACGACCTTGCGGGCGGTCGGCCGTCCCTTCGGCATTCGCAAGGCACCGCTATTGCGGTAAACGTGTGGCGGTGGCCTGTATTTCCGATCCGCACGCAGGTTTGTCCGAACGAACGCACGGCCCGGAAGCGATCGTTCTACTGCTTCAGACGGGCAGACGCGTCCGCGATGTGCTGCGCGCTCGCGCGTAGCGCTGCCTGTTCCTGCCGGCTCATCTGCGGCGTGAGAACGCGCTCGACACCGGCTGCTCCGATCACGGAGGGCAGGGAGAGGCTGACCTCAAATGCTTTTTGGGGGCTCGACACCGGAAGAACAACCTTCTCATCCCCGAGGACCGCCTCGGCGATCCGGGCGGATACGATTCCGATCCCGTACTGGCTGGCGCCGATCCCCTCGATGATCGTGATGTTGGCCTGCCGGACATCCCGTTCAATCTGCACTTTCGTTTCCGCCGGTCGATCGAAAAGTGTCTCGACCGGACTGCCTGCAATTCGGGCGGAGGACCAGAGAAAGACGCTCGAAGTGCCGTGTTCGCCGAGCACGAGAGCATCTACGGCGGTTGGAGCAACGCCGAAGTGACGGGCAAGATGAGTCCGGAAGCGCAGGCTGTCAAGGAACGTACCGGTGCCGAACACGCGTTCATGCCCGGCAGCGTCGCGGGCGACATCGGTGAGCGGGTCCGGCGGATCGGTGACGACAATGATCACGGCATCCGGCGCGGCAGCGACGATGGCAGGAACCAGTTCCCTGTAGATCTTGGCATTGGCGGTGAGGAGCTTCAGACGGCCTTCCTTGTCGCTCCGGTCGGTTGCGCCTCCGGTCTTTTCGTTGACGCCGGCAGTGAGGAGAACGACCGAGCAACCGGTCAGATCGGCGATGTCGCCGCTGCGAACGGCGGTCACGTCGCCGATCGCCGCTCCATAGGTGATATCCGTGGCGATCCCGACGCTCTTTGCCGGTGTTCTGTTCACGAGGACGACTTCGTCCGCGCTGCGCCGAAGACTTAGCGCCATCGCGCAGGCGGCGCCGACCGCGCCGGCCCCGACAATTCCGACTTTCCGCATGCTCTATTGCTCCTGCGCAGGTATCGGACAAAGGCCCTTCCGCCACATGAGTATAGTGGCAGCGTGCCGAGCTATAAAGCGAGTGCACCGGTGCTTCATCGCAAGTGTCGTGCTTATTTGAAAGGCCAACGCATGAGGCAGACGACAGTCCGTCGTGCGGATGAATTCACCAGCTAAGGCGATTGCGCGCCGATACGCTCGAACTGCCGTTCCTCGTCTCGGGTGGCGAGCAGGGCGGCGAGCGTGGCGCATTGAGTGCGGATATCGGGAATCGCAATGATCTCGCAGAACGCGGCGCGGGTGAGTGGACCCACGGCGAATAGCCGCATCCGCATTTGACCGGCCGAGGCGGAAAGCTGGAACTACGTACGATTCTCGGCGAACCTCTCGGAGGCCTCTGCGGCAGTGAATCGCTGTGACAGATCGTCGACGATGCGTTCGAATAGCTGGTCAGCTTGAGCAGGATCAAAATCCATCCTGAATCGCTTCTTTGCGCCGAACCGCGTGAGATCGTAATGGCTTGCTGCTTGGACACCGTGTCGCGTCAGGCAACTCTGAACACATTTGAGCGCGCAGCCGTCGATCGCGACTATTGGCCGCCCCGAGGTCGCAACTCGTACAAGCGAAGGAACGTCGCCTCCGACCCCTGCGATGCAGGACATTTCCGCTTTCCCGGTTCGATCCAGTCGAATGGCGAGATGGTTCGCCAGTTGAGCAGCGCTTGAACAGCCAGAGCAGGAATACACAAGGGGCAGATCGGTTCGTCGCGCCATTTCCCGTTCCTTTTCGCAGGGTCACCAACTGAGCCAGAAAAATCGCCTCAGGCGTTGCCGCGTGGAAATGCCTGACCTGCCGCCAGCGCGTCGGCGAAGGCATGGTGCAGGTCGCGGTGGATGGCCTCATCCTCGCGCATGGCGAGGATCATGTCAGTGACATCCGCATCGGATGGCAAATCCCAGTACGCGATGGCCGATGCGGGTGCCGCATCGCTGCTGCGATCATCAGATCCGAGCCGAATGAGATATTCCGAGTAACCCCGGACCGCTTGCTCGGCGAAATATCCGGCCAGGCGATGCGCTGTCCGGGCGGATATCAAGTAGAGAATGAAAAAAGCATTATAGAATGCCGCTTGCGCGATGGCGATCAGGATACGTTCCCAGGCGCGAGGCTGAGCCAGCGCAATAAACGACATCAGATGAACGCGCTGGTTCTCCGCCTCGTCCATGAAGGTCCGGATCCAGCCGCGATCGTCGAGCATAAGGCGCAGGCATTTGAGATGCAGCAACGTTGCGGCGACCATCGGCGGGACCGCGGCTACGGTCTCGAGCACAACGACACGATGGCCGTATCGACCGCCAAAGAGGGCGCCGGCTATCGATGTGCCCGCGCGCACGATGCCCAGCGCAATTCGGTCAGCCAGGGTGTCTGGCACGCGATGTCGAAACAGATCCGTCTTGTTGACGAGCAGCATTTTCGATCCCGTATTGGGGTACGCCTCGGCATCAGTCGCCCCGTCTTTGGGTCGGCGGGCAGGGGCTTTCCTCTTGTATGACAAGCCTTGGTATTATTGGGAATAATCGATCCAACTATTTGCGCTGGCGCAAATTGGAGGGCGTTGCCGCACACTACTATGTGACAGCGGAGGTACACCGCCAGATGTGCAGCATGAAGTCGGCGGCATGGATTACTCTCCGGACCTCGATCTTTTCGCCCGGACCGAACTGTTCCAGGGGACTCCTCCAGACGCGCTCCGATTCCTTCAAGCTTCAGCGGGACGAAGGCGTCTCGCCGCCGGCGATATCCTGTTTCAACAGGGCGACCGCACAACGTCCCTTTTTGTCGTGATTGCGGGCCGGTTGCGGGCGTCGCAGATGGCCCAGGACGGTCAGCAGATTATCATCCGTTATCTTGGTCCGGGAGAGGTTGCGGGCTACGCGGCACTTGTGGGCAGTGATACCCATCCCGGCACGGTGACCGCAGTGGACGATAGTCATCTGATCGGCTGGACGAGCGCCATTGTCAGACAGATCATGGAGCGTTATCCCGTCGTTGCCATCAACGCCCTCACGCTGTTGGGCCAGCGGTATCACGAGATGCAGATCCGTGTGCGTGAACTGTCGACCGAACGGGTCGAGCGTCGGATTGGTCATACCCTTCTTCGTCTGGCGCACCAGTCGGGGCGCCGCACGGCGCGCGGCATCGAGATCGCGTTTCCGCTGTCCCGCCGTGACCTCGCCGAAATGGTCGGGACCACCCTGCATACCGTCAGCAGGACGCTTAGCGCCTGGGAAGAGCGGGGCATCGTCAGTTGCGGGCGGTGCCGCGTGGTCCTGTGCAAGCCGCATGCTCTCGTGGCCATCGCGGACGAGGAGGAATAGTTCGGGCCTTGCGGTCCAAATCTAGCATTCACGTTCCGCTGGTGCGGGTGGCTGCCTACTCCGTTGCGATTTGCCTCAATGCCAACACTCCGGCGAAGGCACAATCGACGATCTCGGAAAATACGAGCTCCATTTCTCTGAACACGGTCCGGTCAGGTTCGCTCTCGGTAAGCGCGTCAAGCTCCGATAGAAGCGATAGAAAGGCAGCGATTTGATTTCTGCAGTCGCGTGCCTGGACAAGCTGCCGCCGGGAGAAGCGGCGCTTTTCAAGCATCGCAAATCGATCGAGGGCCCCAGCCAGAGAATCCTGACACGTGCAGTCCAAGTTAACCTGCGTGAGAACATGCCGCAGCCGGTTGACGACATCGATGGTTCCGTCCTGCGGTAGGCGCCGTGCTGCAATCGCCATATGGGGCCCCAAAAGGTTGCTAGAGCATGTGTTGCTAGAGCATGTGCGGTTTGATCGGCTCACGGAATCCGGGTCGCTGGTTGGTGCGGGCGTCGGGTGCCACGGAGAGAAAGCCGGCCACTCCGTGGAGAAGCCCGTTGGAAAAGGGCACGTCCGGATAAAGTTGCGCAAGACCTCGCGTTCCGCTCTCCGCATCCTCCCGGCCATCAAGGACTGCGCGGAAGATGCTGATGACCGCGACCATGTCGCAATCCTGCGGCGACAGGCGAAATGACCCGACGCCGGCTTCGCTCAAGGCATCGGCGTCGCCCAGCAGGTTGGCGCAGGTGGACGACAGGGTCTGAACGCCGTTGACTGTCAGGAAGTCGGCGCCATCCAGCGTCTTCAGCATCAATCCATCCGGGTCCCGCTCGCAGACGAACTGGCAATTGTCTTTTGTCAGCTTGTGAAGGCGCGCGTGATAGCAGCGGGCGGAGATTGCCAGAGGCACCCGACCGAAGGCGAATATGTCGATCAGGACGCTGGGAAGCGCGGCAGCAATCGCCGCGATCGAAGACATCGGCAGCTCCGGCGGGAGGCAGAGTCTTGTCGCGCCACGCTGGGCGTGGAACGCGGCGCTGGCCTCGTTATAGATGTTGATGAACGGACCGATCGCATGAGGGCGACCGACAAGTGGCTTGAGACAGGTCAGATCGTTCACCTCGACCAGGAGCTCTGCCGTGTTGACGAGCTCGGCCATCTGCCGCCGCTCGCGCGGCAGCGAGGTCAGGATCAGGGAGCCGAGCAGGACTTGTTTTCCGGCGGCGCGGAGCCGCTCAACGACCGCAGGCAGATGTGGAGCGATGAAGGGCGATCGCTTCGAGCAGACGATCTCTCCAATCACGACGGTGTCGACCGGCGCCTCGTCCGCAATGCGAAAGTAGAAGTCGCGCCAGCGTTCCGGCGCCCAATTATAAAGAACTGGGCCGAGGCTGAGCTGCATGAAACCATTCCTCCGGTCGGTTTTCTCTAGTCATTCAACAAAGACGGCTGGGACGTTCACCTCCAGGTCTTGCGATAGGCACCTACGGTCGTAGCCTGACCTTCCGTGAATGGCATAAGTTGCCCGGCATCGATCGGCAGGCCGGAGTCCAGCGCGTTGAGAGCCTGACGGAAGTGCCGCACGACACCCTCGACATAGGCTCGGCCGCGCTGGCGCCCTTCGATCTTGAGCGCCGTAACGCCGGCGTCGCGCAGCCCGGCAAGCAAGGTTGCAGCGTCAAGGCTCACGGGATCTTCGAAGATGTAACCGGTGCCGTGTTTGGTCGTGAAGCGACCTTTGCAAAGCGTCGGATAGCCGGCGGCTTCACCGATCTCGAAGCTGTTGATCGTGAATCCACCGAGGCGCGACTTCGTCCTGCCGTTCTCCTGCTCATAGGCGACATGGCTTGCGGGTGAACATACGCCCTGCATGTTCGGCGACTGCCCGGTGGCATAGGACGACAGCGAGCAGCGGCCTTCAGCCATCACGCAAAGGCCGCCGAAGACGAACACTTCGGTCTCGCAGGTGATCTCGCGGACGATGCCAGCTATTTCCGCGACGCTCAGGACGCGGGGCAAGACGACGCGACGGGCGCCGAATGTCTCGGCGTAAAAAGCCATGGCATCCGCGTTGGCGGCGGCCGCCTGCACCGAGACGTGCAAGCGTTGGGCAGGATGGCGGCGAGCTGCATATTCCAGCAGGCCGACATCGGCCAGGATTAGCGCGTCAGCTTTGGCCGCAACAGCGTCGTCTATCGCCCGATGCCAGAGACTGACGGCGCCCGCGCGCGGGAATGTGTTGATGGCGACCAGGACCTTCACGCCGCGGCGATGTGCAAGCGCGATCGCATCGGAGAGTTCGGCGCGGCTGAAATTCAGACCCGGAAAGTTTCGTGCATTGGTCTCGTCGTTGAAGCCGCAATAGATCGCATCGGCTCCGGCGTCGATCGCGGTCTTCAATGCGGCTGGTGTGCCCGCGGGACAGATCAGCTCCATCGTCAAATCCCTTTGTGCGATCGATTTGAGGCGCCGGCCACCGTTCGAGCAATTTGCAGCGTGCGTTTCAATGGTTCGGCCAGTGGTCCGAATATGCTGGCGATCTCCGCCACCGGGTCGAGTTGCGCGTCATCAATCGCGTTGCGAAGCGCGAGCACCGCCTCGACATCACCTTCCACCACGAGGTCGCGCGAAAACAGCAATGCATCGCCGTCAAGGCTGCCTTCGATCAGACCAAATAGCCCGGCTAACGGACTGGAAATCCGAGCGTCAACATCATCCGGCAGGTTGCGCACCACCGACAGCCGCGGGCGGGAAGGGGCGGGCTCGAGCAGAAAGCCAAAGGGCAGATCGGTCGGCTTGATGCCAAATCGTTTTCGGGCATGCTCGCCGAGCCTGTCGAACATCCTCGGATGTTCCCTGCAAATGCGAAGCAGCACGACCGTGAGTACAGTCTGAAGCGGCAACAGCGGCAACGGGCGCACAGCAAGCGCCAGCAATGGAGGCACCGGCAACGGTGACGGCGCAGGCGAGGTCATTTTCGAAAAGTTCATTCCGTCAGGATAGAGCGATGATCACGAGCGTTGTTTGTGCAAGAACAAAGAAGACCTGGAATTTTGCTGCATAGGAGTCTCTGTGTCTTAAGGAGAAGCCTCTTGTTACGTCGCGACGTGCCGAATTTTCAGGAACTGCACGACTTCCTGGTTTTTCTCGAGAGCAAGGGGCAATTGCGACGCATTCGCGAGAAGGTGTCGGTGGTGCACGACATCACGGAAATCCATCGTCGCGTTCTTCGCGCGGAAGGACCGGCCCTTCTGTTCGAACAGCCGGTGAGGGCGGATGGGGCTCCTTCGGATATGCCGCTGCTGACCAATCTTTTCGGTACGATCGAACGGGTGGCCTGGGGATTTGGCGTGCGGCCGGACCGGCTGAGGGAGCTTGGCGAACTGATGGCCGAACTGCGCGCGCCCCGGCCGCCGCAAAGCCTGATCGACGCATGGCGCAAGCTTCCCCTTGCAAGGGCCGCGCTGGCGACCCGGCCGCGCACGATTTCAGCGGCGCTGGTGCAGGAATGTATCGCAACCGGCGACGCCATAGACCTCGGCATTTTGCCGGCCCAGGTCTGCTGGCCCGGAGAGCCGGCGCCCCTGATCACCTGGCCGCTGGTCATGACTGCGCCGCCCGAGCCCGCCGCTTTGGGCCAGGACAACATGGGAGTCTACCGGATACAGGTGCTGGGCCGCGACAGCGCCATCATGCGCTGGCTGCCGCATCGCGGCGGTGCCCGTCACCACGATCAGTGGAAAAGGCTTGGCCGGGACATGCCGGTCGCCATCGTCATCGGCGCCGATCCTGCGACCATCCTGGCTGCGGTCTTGCCTGCGCCGGAAGCGATCTCCGAACTGCGGCTGGCTGGCATGCTGCGCGGGCAGCGGCTGGATCTGGTCCGCTGCATCACCGTTCCGCTCTCGGTGCCCGCCACGGCCGAAATCGTCATCGAGGGTTATGTGTCCGCGACGGAAACGGCGCCCGAGGGTCCTTATGGCGACCACACCGGCTATTATAATTCCGTCGAGGAGTTTCCTGTGTTGCGCGTGACGGCGGTGACCCGGCGGCGCAAGTCGATCTATCTCTCGACCTTCACCGGACGTCCGCCGGACGAGCCGTCCCGCATCGGCGAGGCGCTCAATCATCTGTTCCTGCCTCTGGTACAACAGCAGTTTCCGGAAGTTATCGACCTCTGGCTCCCGCCGGAAGCGTGTTCTTACCGGATCGCGGTTGCGGCCATTTCCAAGCGCTATCCAGGGCAGGCGCGGCGCGTGATGCTCGGGCTGTGGTCAATGCTGCCCCAGCTCACCTACACCAAGTTTCTCATCGTCGTCGATGGCGATATCGATATCCGCGACTGGCGTTCCGTGATGTGGGCGGTTGCTACGCGCAGCGACAGTTCGCGTGATCTCGTCACGCTTGCCGATACCCCGATCGACTATCTCGACTTCGCCTCGCCAAAACCAGGTCTTGGCGGCAAACTCGGAATCGATGCAACGACAAAGATGCCGCCGGAAACCGAGCGTGCATGGGGCGAGGTGCTGACCATGGACCCAGACGTGGTGGCACGCGTCGACGCCATGTGGCCGGTCCTGGGTCTCGGTGGATAAGCCTTGCCGATCTTCGACGCGATGCTGGCTATAGTGTCCTCAAGAAATCCCAGCTGACTTCCCAGAGACTAGCGCATCGGCGGCATCGCTGATGCCGACATAGATCTCATTGAGGTCGGCCGCTGTGACGCAATAAGGCGGCATAACGTAGATCGTATTGCCGAGCGGCCGCAGCAAGAGATTTCGGTCGCGAAAAAAGGCTTGAAGCTTCGGACCAATGTCAGCGAGGTAGCCCCCGTCGGGGACTGCCAAATCAAGCGCGGTGATGGTGCCGACCCGGCGAACGTTGTTGAAGCGTGCGTCCGCGCGAAACGATTCAATTCCTTCTTCTTGCATTGCTGCCACGGATGCGATGCGCTTTCGAACTTCCGGTTCTTGCCAAAGATCCAGGTTCGCTTTCGCGGCGGCGCACGCGATCGGATTGGCCGTGTATGAGCTCGAATGAAAGAACGTGCGCGCGCGATCTTTCGAATAGTGGGCGTCAAAGATATCGGCGCGGCAGAGTGTCACGGCGAGCGGAAGCGATCCGCCAGTGAGGCCTTTGGAATAGCAGGCGATGTCGGGCGACACGTCCGCCTGCTCAGACGCGAACAATGTCCCCGTCCGGCCCCAACCGGTCATGACTTCATCGGCAATGAACAGGACATTAGATGCCTCGCAGATCCGCTTCATCTCTCTCAGCACCCAGGCTGGATACATCAGCATCCCGCCCGCGCCCAGGATCAGCGGCTCCACAATGAACGCGGCCGGATTGTCGTTGCGACACGCAGCTTCGAGCGCATCAAGCGTTGCCTGTTCGCGACCGCGTTCCGGAAACGGCACTGAGGTGACGTCGAACAGTAACGGTTCATATGCCGCGTTGAATACACCTCGTGCGCCGACCGACATCGTACCCACCGTGTCGCCGTGGTAGGAGTGCTGCATCACGACAATGCGCGAGCGCGGCTCGCCGATGTTGTGCCAGTAGCCGAGCGCCATTTTCAGCGCGACCTCCACGCTGGTCGAGCCGCTGTCGGAAAAAAAGACGTAATCGAGGCCACGGGGGGCCAATTTCAGAAGCAGCGCAGCGCTCTCTTCCGCCGGTTCGTGGGTATGGCCAGCAAAGATAATCTGGTTGAGCTGCTCCGCCTGCTTCTGAATGGCGCTTACGATGTGCGGATGGCAGTGGCCGTGGGTCACGACCCACCAGGACGCGATTGCATCGATAATACGACGGTCGTCTGCGGTATAGAGATAGGCGCCTTCTCCGCGCACAACCTTCGTCATCGCGCCCTGCAGCGCGTGTTGCGTGAATGGATGCCAGATGCGGGACTGCTTTTCGTGCATCATGGCTTGAAATCGTCGCGGTTAAATGAGCCTTCGAAGGCGGTCCGCAGCGCGTCCGGGCTTAGAGGGGAAAGCCAGGGCAATCGTCCAAGCTTCCGTATCCGTCCGATCCTGCAGATCGTGGTCTCGGTATCGGTGTTTTCGTCGCCAATGAATGCAATCCCGAGAACATCGATCCTACGATGTCGCAGCGCTTCGATCGACAGCAGCGAATGATTGATGGTGCCGAGCGCAGTGCGCGCGCAAAGCAGGACCGGAAGCTGCCAGCGCGCAAAGATGTCAATGTACAGCTCGCTGCGGCTAAGCGGCACCAGCAGCCCGCCAGCGCCCTCTATCACAAGCGGACACTTGCCGGTATCAGGCACGTGGAGCGACTCCGTATCGATGCCAAGTCCGTCAATCTCGGCAGCCAGATGGGGCGAAGCGGGTGTCTTAAGACGGTAACGCTCTGGCACGATGCGATCGCAGGAGAGGCCGCCCAGCCGCGCGACGTGCTCAGAATCAGTCTCCTCGTCGAGACCCGCTTGAACAGGCTTCCAATATTTGGCGCCGAGGAAACCGGTGAGTCCTGCCGCGAAGACTGTTTTGCCGATCCCGGTGTCCGTGCCAGTCACCACGATCCGCTCGCTCATGGGGACGTGGCCCTTGTCTCTTCGGACAGGGCATCGAGCATTGCCCGCACATCATCTTCGCCGACGTTGAGGGTTATAGAGATCCGCAACCGTGCCGTGCCTGCCGGTACGGTTGGCGGTCGGACTCCACGGATGTCAAAGCCTCGAGCCTGCAACGCAGCCGCCAAAGCCATCGCACGGGCATTGTCGCCAACGATATAGGGCACGATCTGCGAGCGTGAAGGACTTCGGCTGCCGCGCACGGCGAGCTCTCGATGCGTGAACGCGACCAGGCTGGCCAGACGTTGCTGCCGGTCAGGTTCCTGCTGCAGGATTGATAGCGCCTCCTGCACAGCAACAGCCATCAGGGGTGACGGAGCGGTAGCGAAGATAAACGGACGGCAACGATTGACCATGAAGTCGCGCAGCACGCGGGTCAAAGTGACGATTGCTCCGGCTGCACCCAGTGCCTTGCCGCAGGTATGAATGACGATCAGGTTTTCGCGCCCCTCATAGGGGGCGGTCAGTCCTCGACCCTGCGCACCGTAGACGCCGGTGGCATGAGCCTCATCCACGATCAGGAATGCATCGTACTGGTCTGCTATCGCGACGAGTTCCGCAAGCGGCGCGAAATCGCCGTCCATGCTGTAGATGCTTTCGACCACGATCCAAACGCGGCCTGTTCCGCCTTTTGCCCGCCAGTCGCGAATCCTGTCTTCAATCGACTGCGGATCATTGTGGGCGCTTTCGCAAAATCCGGCCCGGCCAGCGCGTGCTCCTTCATGAATACTCGCGTGAACGAGAGAATCGAGGACGAGAAGGTCGCCTCGTTGCGGCAACGTTGTCAGAAGCGCAAAGTTTGCCAGATATCCGCCGCCGAAAAATAGCGTCGTCTCGGCTCCGAAGAACCTGGCAGCCTCTGCCTCGAGCTGTTCATGCTCCTCGCAATTTCCGCGCAGAAGCCGTGACCCGCCGCTTCCGATCGGTGTGCCTGCCTCGAGTGCGGCTGCGACGGCGTTCCTCATGCGCGGCGCGCTCGCCAGTGCAAGATAGTCGTTCGACACGAAATCGATACCTGCACGCGGCTTGAGGCCGCGCAGCCGGTCATCGTCCTTCAAGGCCTGCAAGGCGGTGTGATAGCTGACAGTCTTGTCCGTATGGATTGCGTTCATTGCCTCGAGTCCCGGACAAGCAATCAGTTGGGCGAGTTGACAGCAGACTAAGCGACGTGGCTCTGGCCAAGCCGGGATGTCATGCCGAGCCGCTGCAGCAACTTCGCATCGCGATCGCGCTGCGGGTTCTTGGTGGTCAGGAGGACGTCGCCGATGAAGATCGAGTTAGCGCCGGCGAGGAAACAGAGTGCCTGCAGCTCGTCGGTCATGTACTGTCGTCCAGCGGAGAGCCGCACCACGCTCTTCGGCATCAGGATGCGGGCGACCGCGATCAGCCGCACCAGCGCGATCGGATCGGGTCGCTCGGCGATGTCGTTGACCGGGACGCCCTTGACCTCGTTCCAGAGGTTGATCGGCACGCTCTCCGGATGAACAGGCAGATTGGCGAGCAGAACCAGCATACCCAGCCGGTCATCAACGCGTTCACCCATGCCGATGATGCCGCCACAACAGACCTTGATGCCGGCGTCGCGCGCGTGTGTCAGCGTATCGATGCGATCCTGCAGGGTGCGGGTGGTGATGATCTTGTCGTAGAACTCGGGCGACGTGTCGACATTGTGATTGTAGAAGTCGAGCCCGGCTTCGGCGAGCCGCGCGGCCTGGCCCGGCGTCAGCATGCCGAGCGTGACGCAGGTCTCCATGCCGAGGCCTTTCACCGCGCTGACCATATCGCAGACCTTCTCGAGGTCACGGTCTTTCGGATTGCGCCAGGCGGCGGCCATGCAGAAGCGGGTGGCGCCGGCGTCCTTGGCGCGCTCAGCGGTTGCGATCACATCCGCGTGGTCCATCAGGCGCGTGGCCTTCAGGCCGGTGTCGTAATGTGCGCTCTGTGAGCAGTAGCCGCAGTCTTCCGGACAGCCGCCAGTCTTGATGCTGAGCAGGCTCGCCGTTTCGACATGGTTCGGATCGAAATGCTTGCGATGAATGCTCTGGGCACGAAAGATCAGGTCGGGAAAGGGAAGGGCGTAGAGCGCTTCGGCCTCTGCGCGGTCCCAGTCGGTGCGGACCGCTTCGGTGTTGCGGCTGTCGCCCTCTTTCGCTTCTACGGCATGCACCATAGGACTTGCCCTCTCTTGGATATTATCATAGATAATCCTGAGTTTTATCTATGATACTGGTCTTTGGACCAACGCTAGCCGAGGCCGTACGCAAATGCACTCGTTTTTATGATAGATAATCTATGATGGCCGACGAGAACACAACGACAGCGGGGCGCATTGCCGAGTCAATCGGGGCGCGCATCATCAGCGGCGCATTGCAGCCGGATGCGCCGCTCCGGCAGGACCACATTGCGCGGGAATTCAGTTCAAGCCACGTCCCGGTACGCGAGGCGTTCCGGCAACTGGAAGCTCAACATCTTGTTGTCGCTGTGCCCCGTCGCGGTGTGCGCGTTGCGCCGCTCGATACCAACTCCGTGAAGGAAATTGCCGAGATGCGTGCAGCGCTCGAAGTCGTCGCGTTGCGGAACGCCGCGCCGAAATTGACGTCAGCTCATTTGGCGCGGATCGAATTGGCGCTGATTGAGGGAGACAACGCTGAGACGATCCAGGACTTTGAGACTGCCAACCGCGCCTTTCACCACGCGCTGGTGGCGCCCTGTGCGATGCCGCGACTGCTCGCCAGCCTCGACGGTTTGCAGCTTGCAAATTCGCGCTTGGTGTTCGCACTGGCGCGTAATGCCGGCTGGCGACCGCGGTCCAATCAGGATCATCGCTTGATCCTGCAAGCGCTGCGAGCGCGCAATCTCGATCAGGCCTGTGGTCTGCTCGCCCGTCACATCCAAACCATCGAGCGCCTCGCAATTCCCGCCTCGTGAGCGGAAGTGTCCTATTGTGGCTCGATTCCCGCAGCCTTGATGATCCGCGCCCATTTGTCGATCTCGGCCTTCAGGAAAGCTTCGAGCGCTTCGGGAGTTGCGCGTTCGGTTTCGACCGGGGTCATGCTGAGCTCAGCAAAGCGGCTGACGAGTGGCGGGTCCTTGAGGGCCGTCTGCAGGGCGCTGACCAGCACGTCGACCACCGGCTTCGGAGTGTTGCGGGGCGCATAGAGGGCATACCAGGTGGTCACATCGAACGCGGGAATGCCGGCTTCCGCCGAAGTCGGAACGTCCGGCAGCGTCGCGACGCGTTTCTTGCTGGTGATCGCATAGCCCTTGATGGTGCCAGACTGGATATAGGGCGTAGGCCCTGTAGCCGGATCGCAATAGACATCGATATGGCCGGCGATGACGTCGTTGAGCGCTGGCCCACCGCCCTTGTAATAGACCGACGTGAGCTTGGTGTCGGTCGTGCTCATGAACATCAGGCCGCAGAGTTGCGAGGCGGAGCCGAGGCCAACATTGCCGAACGTCATCTTGTCGCCGTCGCTGCGAATCCGCCCGACCAATTCCTTCAGATCCTTGGCGGGAAAGTTCGGCCGCGCGACCAGGATCATCGGCACGTCGGTGACGAGGCCGATCATGGCGAAGTCGCCGACCGGATCGAACGGAAGCTTGGCGTAGAGCGACGGAGCGGTCGCCTGACCGACATGCATCAGCAGCAGCGTATAGCCGTCAGGCGGCGCCTTGGCGACACGGTTAGTGCCCAGCGTGCCACCGGCGCCGACCACATTCTCGATCACGATCGACTGCTTCAGTGTCGCGCTCATTGCGCTGCCGAGAATTCGCGCAATCACGTCACCAGGACCGCCGGCCGAGAAGGGCACGATCATGGTGATCGGGCGGGAGGGATAGTCCTGCGCGAATGCCGTCGCGCATGGTGACAGCAGCAGAAGCAGGATCAGCGATCGTACCAAAGACATCATCACGCACTCCCTCCCTTTGCGCTTCGCCTATGGGTCGGGAAGCGTCATTTCCTTGGCCGATGTCCGCTCGATCATGTCGAGCGCGGCGACAGCCGCCGCCTTGACATGATCGACGCAGCAGCGTTCGGCGAGTTCCTCGTCTCCGCTCTGGATCGCGCGCCAGATCGCCGTGACCTCGCGCAAGCTCTTGTTGATCCGCTTCGGCTGCGACATCGAGGTGATCCGCAGCAGCGTGATCCGGTCATGCAACGGCTTGAGCATGCGCTCGATAAAGGCGTTGCGGCAGCCGCCGATCAGCGCGCCGTAGAAGTCGGTCTTGGCCTCGAGACACCCGGTGAGGTCCTGTTTCGCGGCCGCCGTCTTCAGCCGGGTCAAAGCATCGCCGATCCGGCGCACCACTTCGGGATCGTGCAGACGGGCGCATTCGCGGCCTGCAAATCCCTCCAGCACCGCACGGGCGGCATAGAGCTGCCGGGCCTCCTCGAGGCTGATCCGGCTGACCACCGGGCCGCGGTGGGGGATGGTGTTGACCAGCCCGTCAGCCTCCAGCAGCCGCAGCGCTTCCCGGATCGAGGGGCGGCTGACGCCCATCATCTCGCACAGCTCGCGCTCGACCAGCCGCTGGCCGGGTTTGAGCGTGCCGGACATTATCGCCTCGCGCAGCTTTTGTGCGACCATCTTCCTGACGGTCGGGACGTCTTCGATGCGAAGCGTGGACTGCAGTTCGGCGCGTCGGTCCATTTGCGAGATGCCTTCGTTCTATTGCGGGTTCACCAGCGATTTACCGGCAGAATCAGCATTTGTCGCTCTCTCGAGATCGGTTTGTTCATGCGATCGACCAGCCTCCGTCGATCGGCAGGCTGGCCCCGGTGATGTCCTGCGCGGCAGCGCTGCAGAGGAACACCACCAGGGCGCCAACGGCTTCCATCCCGATGAACCGGCCGGAGGGCTGGCGCTCCGAGAGATATTTTTCTGTCGCGCGGTCCACCGTCTCGCCATCCTTGGCCGCAATGGAAGCGATCTTGCTCTGGATGGCGGGGGTCGGCAGCGTCCCCGGGGAGACCGCGTTGCAGGTGATTCCGGTGCGCGCGGTCTCCAGCGCGACGGCGCGGGTGATGCCGAGGATCGCCGTCTTGGTGGTGACATAGTCGATGCGATCTTCGACCGCTCGGGTCGAATAGATGGAGGCCATGTTGATGATGCGGCCCCACCCGCGCTGCTTCATGGCGGGCAGTGCGAGGCGGATCAAATGGAAGGGCGCGGACACGTTCACCGCCAGCGCGCGCTCCCATTGATCCGGCGGAAAGTGCTCGACTGCCGCGAAATGCCGGACCACGGCATTGTTGACGAGGATATCGATCGCGCCGCAGCGACGAAGCAGGTCGGCCAGCATGGCCTCGATGGCGGAGCGCTGTGACAGGTCGGCTCCCGCAGCGATCACTTCGACGCCGAACCGGGCGCGCAACCGGTCCGCGGATTCGTTCGGCACGATGAGATCATGCAGGACGATATTGGCCCCCGCGCCGGCAAGGCTTTCCGCCACCGCCAATCCCAGGCCGGCGGTCGCCCCGGTTACGAGTGCCCATTTGTCCTTCATAGCGCGGCGGTTCCCTATTTCTTGTCGAGTTCGGCGTCACTGCGGGTGGCGTTGTCAGCTCTTCGGCCAGAACGGCTGCGCCGGCGCGAGCTCGGGCGGGAACACCGTCACCGGCACACCGGACTGCCACTGCACGATGGTCATGCCGGCGCCGACGCGACGGCCCTTCTCGTCGAACTTGATCTCACCCAGCGGGTAGTATTTCGAGGGACCGGCATCCATGCTGCGCAGGGCCTCGGCGACGGCAACGCGGTCGGCCTTGCCGGCCTTCTCCAGCGCATCCTTGATCACCCACATGTCGCCATAGGTGGAGATCGCGTTCTGCGTCATCCACGGCTCCTTGTAGCGGGTCTTCAGCTCGGCGATCAGTGCCTCATGTCCCTTGGCGCCCCAGCTTGCGACGCAGGTCAGGACGCCTTGAAGCAGCTCGGGGCTGACGGTCTGCAGCATGTCCGGTTCGGCGATCGCGATGCCGAACGAGATGGTCGGCACCTTGCCCTGGCCGAGACCGAATTCGTTCATCTTTTCCAGCAGCAGTTTCGCGTCCGAAATCACCGTCGGCAGGAAGAAGAGAAGATCGGGTTTCGCGGAGCGAATCTTCTGCACCAGCGGCGTCGCATCGGCGAGTGGCGGCGTGAACGTCTCATCGACGATCAACTGCAACTGGTTTTCCGCCAAAAGGCTCTCGCGCATCGATTTCGCGGATGCGATGGACGCCGCCGTATTGTCGGTGAGGATCGCAACCGTCTTCGGCCGCTTGCCGGAAGCCGTCTCCGCCAGCTTGATGATCTGCGGCAACGCCTGACGAGCCTGCGAGCCCGCCGTTGCCGAGGTCTGGAAAACGTATTTGAAGCCGCGATCGGTGATCAGGTCCGAGTAGGAGAGAGTGAGGACGGGCAGGTTGGCGCGCTCGGTGACCTCGGTGACGGCGAGCGTGAACGAGGAGAGATAGGCGCCGCTCGCCGCGACCAGGTCGGGCTCCTGCGCGACCATGCGCTGGGCGGCATTCTTGGCCTTTTCCGTGGTGTCGCCGGAATCCAGCACCAGCAGTTTCAGCTTGGCGCCGCCGAGCGCCTTAATGCCGCCTTGAGCATTGATGTGATCGACAGCCATTTCGGCGCCTTCACGCATGACCGTCCCCGGGCGCGCATAGAGCCCGGAGATCGGCACCAGCAAGCCGACCTTCACTTCCGAGGGCTGCTGTGCCCACGCGCGGGATGCGATCACCGTGCTGGACGCGCCCACAAGCAGCGTTCGCCGCGTCACTGCGGTTCGGTTCTTCCCAGTCATGACGATTCTCCTCCGCGAATGGTCACGAGGCTGCCATCAGGGATTTCTTCGGCCAGAACGGCTGCGATTGCGCGAGTTCAGGCGGATAGACGGTGACCGGCACGCCCGATTGCCACTGCACGATGACGACGCCGGCGCCGACTCGGCGGCCCTTCTCGTCGAATTTGAGCTGGCCGCCCGGATAGTATTTCGACGGGCCGGCATCCATGGTGCGGAAGGCCTGCGCCACGGCCTGGCGATCAGCCTTGCCGGCCTTCTCCAGCGCTTCCTTCATCAGCCACATGTCGCCATAGGTCGAGATGACATTCTGTGTCATCCAGGGCTCCTTGTATTTGGCCTTGAGCTCCGCGATCAGATCCTCATGACCCTTCGACCCCCAGTTTGCGACGATCGTCATGATGCCCTGCACGACGTCGGGGCTGACGCTTTGCAGCATGTCCGGTTCTGCGATGGTGATGCTGAAGGAGACGGTCGGGACCTTGCCCTGGCCGAGGCCGAATTCGCTGATTTTCTCAAGCCCGAGCTTCGCGTCGGATACAGCGTTGGGCATGAACAGCAGCAGGTCCGGCTTCGCGGAGCGGACCTTCTGGATCAGAGGAGTCGCATCGGACAGGGGTGGCGTCCAGACTTCCTCGACGACGAGCTGCAGTCCTTCCTGCGCGAACAGTTTTTCCTTGAGCGCCTTGGCGGTTGCGACCGAGGTCGCGGTGTTGTCCATCAACATCGCCACGGTTTTCGGCCGCTTGCCGGATGCAGCTTCGGCCAGTTTCATCAGCGTCGGCAATCCGAGTTCGGATTGACGGCTTGCGGTTGCCGCGGTCTGGAAGATGTATTTGAAGCCGCGGTCGGTCAGCAGATCCGAATAGGACAACGTCAGCACCGGCAATTCAGCGCGCTCGGTTACCTCGGTGACCGCCAAAGTGAAAGAGGAGAGATAGGCGCCGGTGGCGGCGACAAGGTCGGGCTCCTGCGCCACCATGCGCTGCGCTGCGTTCTTGGCTTTCTCGGTGGTATCGCCGCAGTCGATCACGACCAGCTTCAGCTTCGCGCCGCCGAGCGCCTTGACACCGCCCTGCGCATTGATGTGCTCGATGCCCATCTCGGCGCCCATCTTCATCACCTGGCCCGGTCGGGTATAGATGCCGGACAACGGTACGATCAGGCCGACCTTGACCTCAGCCGGTTGCTGTGCGCGCGCCACCCGCGTGAGACCGACGGCGGCGGCAGCCGACAGCACGCTACGGCGGGTCAATCCCTTGGTCGTCTTGTTCATCTTGTTCTCGCTCCCCATTGTTCGTTGGCTCGTCACATGCCGAGATAGGCCTTGCGCACGCGATCGTCGGCGCGCAGGGTTTCGTTGTTGCCTTCGAGCACGACGCGTCCGGCCTCGAGGACATAGCCGTGATCCGCGGACTCGAGCGCCTCCGCCACGCGCTGCTCGACCAGCAACATGGTCAGGCCGGACTGGCGGCGGATCTCGATCAGCCGCTCGAAGATGAAATCGGCGGTCGATGGTGCAAGCCCCATCGAGGGCTCATCCAGCATCAGCAGTTTTGGCGAGGAAGCGAGCCCGCGCCCGATCGCGAGCATCTGCTGCTGGCCGCCGGACAGGGTGCCCGCGAATTGGCCGCGGCGTTCCGCGAGCACCGGCAGCCACGCGAAGATGCGCTCGATATTCACCGCCCAGTCGCGCCGGCCGCTCTCGGTCATCGCGCCCATTTCCAGGTTCTCCATCACGGTCAGCGAAGGGAAAACCTGCCGGCCCTCGGGGACGTGAGCGATACCAAGGTGAGCCCGCTGCGCAGGCGGTACTGCGAGGAGATCAACGCCGTTAAAGGAGATCCCGCCGCCGCTCGGCTTCAGGATGCCAGAAATGGTCTTGAACAGGGTCGTCTTACCGGCGCCGTTCGGTCCGACGATGGCGACGAACTGACCTGCATCGATATTGATGGATACGCCGTTCAGGACGGGCTTTGCCGAATAGCCCGCGCTCAATCCCTCAATGCGGAGCATGGGCCATCCATTTCTTGCCGAGATAGGCCTCGATCACGCGGCCGTCGCGTGTGACCACCTCCGGCTCGCCCTCGGTGATGACGGCGCCATGGTCGAGCACGAGGAAGCTGTCGACCAGGCGAACCATCGCCTGCATCGTGTGCTCGATGATGGCGATCGTCATGCCGTCGCGCGCAAGCTGCTGGATCACGGCGACGACTTCGTCCGCTTCGCCATGGCCGAGGCCGGCGAGCGTCTCGTCGAGCAACAGGATGCGCGGCTGGCCCGCGAGCGCGCGTGCGAGCTCCATCAGCCGCAGTTCCTTGGTCGAGAGTTCGCCGGCGACGCGGTCTGCCACCGCGGAGAGGCCGACGCGCGCGATCGCGTCAGCGGCAAGCTTTCGCGCCTCTTCGTCCGTTCGTGCGCGCACATAGGCGCCGACCACGACATTGTCGAGGATCGACATGCGCAGGAATGGACGCATGACCTGGAAGGTGCGGCCGACGCCGGCCTCGCAGATGGTATGCGGCCGCTCACCGGACATGTTGCGGCCGTCGATCAGCACTTCGCCTTGGTTCGGTCGCAGGAAGCCGTTCAGGAGATTGAAAAGCGTCGTCTTGCCGGCGCCGTTCGGGCCGATGATGCCGAGGATTTCGTTCTTGTGCAGTTTGAAGCTGACGTCCTGGACGGCTTTCAAGCCGCCGAAAGAGCGCGAGAGGTTCCGGACCTCGAGCACAACTTCGCCGTTTGCGGCGCGCTGTCGAGCCGGCCGCGACGCCGTCACGGTTGTTGCCGGGGCCTGCGAATCATCCAGCGTCGCGGCTGCCTTTGGTGCAAGCCGCTTGCGCAGGAGATCTCGCAACTTCCAGAATAATCCTTCCGGAGCGACCAGGATGACGCAGACGATGGCAAATCCGAAGATCACGCCCTGAATGCCAGGGAAGCGTGCGCCAGCCTCGGCATGCAGGATCTCGGCAAGCGGGATGAGGATCACGGATCCGATGACTGGCCCCCAGACCGTGCCGACGCCGCCGAACATGGCGACCGTCAGCGCCTGCGCCGACACCAGCATGCCGAACACCGATTGCGGGGTGACCACCAGCAGCACCTGCGCATAGAATGCGCCGATGGCGGCGGCTATCGCGCCGCTGAGCGTGATCGCGCGCAGCTTCCAGGCCAGCGTATCGATGCCGGCGGCTTCGGCTGCGGCCTCGTTCTGCTTGATTGCCAGCAGCGCCATGCCAAAGCGGGAACGTTCGATGAGGCGCGTCAGCAGGATCGTGGCAAGCATGATCGCCAGCGCCAGTAAGGTGTAGAGCCGGGGATCGGCAAACTGCATATAGGCGATCGGGGCGTCGCGCTTGATCGGGAGCGTGACTTCCTGGAAGCCGAGCCACTCGAACACGTAGAGAATGGCGAGCGGATAGGCCAACATCGCCAACGCGAAATAGTGGCCCTGCAGGCGAAAAGTCGGAAATCCGATCAGCAGCCCGGCAATGCCGCCAAGCATTGCGGCGACCGGAATCAGGAGCCAAGGCGACAGGTCGAAGTAGATTTGTCCGAGCGCTGTCGTATAGGCGCCGATCCCGAAAAAGGCTGCGTGCCCGAACGAGATCAGTCCGGTGTATCCGCTCAGCAGATTCCAGGACAGCCCGAAGACCGCCCACACCGGAACCAGCGTCAGAACCAGTTGATAGTACGAGTTGGTGACGCCGAGCGAGATCGCCGCATAAGCGATCGTGAAGACGAGGGCAGGGACCAGCGAGCGCAATTGGGGCACGGTCATGTCCTCTCGACCATGCGCCCGAAGAAGCCTTGCGGACGGAAGAAAATGATGAGGAGGAACACGACAAAAATCGCTGCGTTCTGCAACTGCGTCGGCAAGATCAGTGTCGACATCTGCTGGACCAGCCCGATCGTCATGCCGCCCCAGAAGGCGCCGATGATGCTGCCCATGCCACCGAGAACGACGCCGGCATACATGACGATGACGTAGTCGAGCCCGACAAAGGGATGGAACGGATAGTTGGTGGCGAGCAGGCCGCCGGCAATGGCCGTGATGCCGGAGCCGAGCGCGAAGGCGGTGCGGTGGGCACGGTCGACATCAATGCCCATATAGGTCGCGGCGGTTGGATTGTCGGCGGCGGCACGAAGCGATTTGCCGATCCGAGACCGCGTGATCAACAGCGACAGCAGCGTCATGATCAACAGCGAGACGACGGCGTCGATGCCGCGCGCCTTGTTGATGAAGATGCTCATGTCGAAGAATGGGCCGAGTTCCCAGGCCGAACTCGACAGTGGCGTGCGGATTGAAGCCAGCACCGATCCGAAGATGATGAGGCCGCCATTCTGGAGAATCAGCGCAATGCCGAGCGTCAGGATGAGTTGGGCGTAGTGACCTTCACCCTCGAGCGAAGCGGTGCGCGTGCCCGACACATGCGAAATCAGCGTAAGGTGAACGAAATAGCCGAACAGCGCGAGCACCGGACCAGCCAGCAGGATCGCGATGAACGGCCCGACAGCATTGCCGAAGACGGCCTGGACGCCAGCGGCGGTGAACAGGTAGAAGGCGACATACATGCCGAGCATCATGAAATCGCCATGGGCGAAGTTGATGACCCGCATGACGCCGAAGATCAGGCCAAGTCCGACGCACATCAGGCCGTAGACCGCACCGATCAGCAGGCCTGCGGCGAGGGCTTGCAGAAATCCTTCCATCAGCGAGGTCTCCGCGGTGCAGGGACAAGGCCGATTTGCAGGCGATCCTTCGCGGTCGTCGCTGCAACGCTGGTCTCCCGGTCCGCCATTTCACCTCCGCAATGTCTGGCGTTTTCTATGATGCCGATCGCAAAATCCGCTCCGGCGATTCCAGCCGGCATTGCGCCGCGATCACACTGGCATCGCCAAGCTGCTCGCAGCCATCGATGAGTTGTTCGAGGCGTTGCGCGCGGTCCTCGCCGATGACGCACGTTGCCGCGGTCCGATAGCGTGCGCGAATGTCTGCAGGCGTTGCCGGAACGACATCGGCCAGGGCGTGTCTGATCGTCCTTCCGTCACGCAGTAACACAGTCACTTCCGCGCTTTGCTTGCCGGGGAAGGAAGCGGTGAAGCCGGGATCACTCTGCAGGCTGGATGCCGCAATGAGGCGGAGGATTTCGGGATCGTCCAGCTCCGCGTAGTTCTCTTCCTCGATCTCGCCTCGCGCGAGCACTGCTGCGACGGTGAACGGAATGCTCATCTTCGCCTGGAGCGTGTTCCGGTAGGGCCCCTTCGAGTCGCATCCTGGATAGCGAACGGCGGCATCGGGAGCGCGAATGACGATACGATCAACGTCATCCATGCTGGCGAGCTCGTGCGAGGCTCGGAGCGCTGCCTGTGCTGCGGTTTGGGCGAAGTTGCAGGCGGGCGCCGGCTTGTTGTAGACGGCCATGATCTCGCACTCGCCGCCTGCGAAGAGTTCAATGCTGACGGGCGCTGTCTCGCGCCGATAGGCCGCGAACAGGCCGGCTTCGCCTTCGAGGATCGTCTCCGACCCGAATGCGCCGGCTGCGGCGAGGCCTATTGCCTTGATCGCATTGCTCGCCGCGAAGCCGGGATGAAAATACATGTCCGAGGCGCCCGTGTGCGGCCACTGGTTCAGGCCGCTTGAGGTGTTGGCGGCGATCGCCATGGCGCTGGTCGCGGCGTCCTCGGATAGTCCGAGTGCAAAGCTTCCGGCCAGCGCCGCACCAAGCGGCGCAACCAGCCCTGTCGGGCGGTACAGGCGTGCGAGGTCGGACGTAAGGAGCGCGCGACCGATCCGCGCGCCGGTCTCGTAACCGATGATGGCGGCGGTGAGCAGGGTGGCGCCACGCAACGGGGCCTGCTCCGATAGCGCGAGCAGGGTTGGCCAGATCACGACGCCATGATGCGATATGCTGGCGGCATGCATGTCTTCGCGCACCAGACCGTGCCCCATCACAGCGTTGGCGAATGCGGCCTCAGTCGGCGAGGCAAGCCGCGAGGTACCGATGATGGTTGCGCCGTCGCCCGTGGCGTGCGCGATCGCAACAGCCTGGTGGCTCCAGGGATGAGTGCCTGCTTCGAAGGCGCAGGACAGGAAATCGAGCAGGCAGAGCTTTGCCTTCGCGATCACCTCAGGGCCGAAATCCCCGAGATCGACGGCAAGCGCGGATTGCGCCATCTGCCGCGCGAGCGATGCCTTGCCGGATCCGGTCGGGCCGATCGTCATCGCAATCGCTGCTCCCCTGAAGCGTTGTGATCAGCCGCGCATCTGCACTCCGGCCCATTCCTCGACTACCTTGGCGATCGAGGTGAAATCGGATGCGGCGCCATATTTGGCGTTGGTAATCGCCAGCATTTGCCGCACCACAGCGCCGCACACCATGGGCACACCCATGGCTTCGGCCTCATCGACGCACAGCCGGACGTCCTTGTAGGAGAGGCCGGTGGTGAAGCCGAAATCGAAGGTGCCGGGCAGCACTGAACGCGGGAACTTGTCTTCGGACGCGCTGTTGCGACCGCTGCTGGCGTTGATGATATCAATCAGGACCTTGGCATTGACGCCACCCTTCACGCCCATTGCCACCGCTTCGGATGTGATCACCAGAGCCGCCGCTGCCATCAGATTGTTGGCGAGCTTGGCTGTCTGCGCCACGCCGGGCTTGTCGCCGGTGTAGAACAGCTTGCCGAAATTCTTCAGGGTCGGCTGGACAGTCTCATAGGTCGTCTGCGGGCACGACACCATCACCGCCAGCGTGCCGTTGACGGCACCCTTGATGCCGCCACTCACGGGCGCGTCGACCAGTGTCATGCCTTTTGCTTTCAGACCCTCTGCCACGAGCTTGGCTACGCCCGGGCCGGTGGTCGACAGATCGATCACGATTCGCGCGCGGCTCCCGCTGCTGATCCCATCCGGACCGAGCGCGACCGCCTTCACAATGTCGGGAGTGGGTAGGCTGGCCAGCACGATGTCCGCGCGAGAGGCGACATCGGCCGGCGATTTCGCCAGGTGGGCACCGCGCTTGACCAGCGGTTCGGTCGCCTCGCGCTGTGTGTCATAGACGACCAGCGAATAACCGGCGTCCATCAATCGTCCTGCCATCGGGCCGCCCATGCGGCCCGTACCAATGACGCCGAGCGTCTCTCCGGCCATCGTTCACTCCCGTGTCGCGCGTTTCCAGGATGAACGCGCTCTTGTTGTTATCGCCGCTTGTCGTCGTCGAGGCAGCGGTTTCTGCACCCGCGGTCCTAACTGTTCGGATTGTCAGTCAATCTGTCAAGCAGAACATTTTGTGGTCGACAGTTGGCCGCGGGTCGGCTTAAGGTTTCGGAAAGACGAGGAATGCGCTCAGGTGCCACAAGAGAAGGTTTCAAGCGTCAGCCGGACGCTCGCCGAATTTGTCGCCGCCACATCGTGGGCGGATGTCGCGGAGCAAGGTCATGATGCGAAGCGGGCAATTCTCAATTTCTTCGCGACCGCACTGGGTTCGGCCCACGATCCGGCGGTGACGATCGCGTTGCGCACATTGTCGCCGCTCAGCGGTCCTCAGACCTCGATGATCATCGGCCGTTCCGAGTGGCTCGATGCCCTGTGTGCGTCATTCATCAACGCCATCTCCGCCAACCTGCTCGACTTCGACGACACCCATCCCGAAACGATCATTCATCCGGCTGCGCCAGTCGCGGCTCCGGTGCTGGCACTTGGACAAGCGCGCCGGTTGCCGGGACGCGATGTGTTGACGGCATTCATCCTCGGTGTCGAGGTCGAGTGCCGCATTGGCAATGCGGTCTCGCCGCGCCACTATGCGCGTGGTTGGCATATCACCTCGACCTGCGGGATATTCGGCGCGGCGACCGCTTGCGCAAAGCTGCTGGGACTACCAGCAGAGGGTATTGCAAACGCGATCGGGATTGCCGCGAGCCAATCGGCGGGCAATGTCGAGAACCTGCCGACCGCCGCCAAGAATGTGAGCGTCGGCAATGCCGCGCGGAACGGGCTTTTTGCCGCACTGTTTGCGGAGCAGGGGTATGCGGCGGCGCCCCGTGCCATCGAAGGGCCGCTCGGATGGGCGCGCACCATGGGCGACGAAGCCGATCTCGACCGTCTGCTCGGCGGCCTCGGCAACACCTGGGAGATCGCAAGAAATACCTACAAGCCCTATCCAGCCGGCATCGTGTTCCATGCCGTTATCGACGCTTGCTTCCGTCTTCGCGATCGGATCGGCAAGCGAACCGATCAAATCGACTCTGTGACGGTGCAGGGCTCCGCATTGTTGCTGGCGCGCGGCGATCGGCCAGTGCATAACGAGCGCGATGCGCGCGTGAGTATCCATCATTGCGCGGCATGCGGCTTACTGATCGGCGCGGCCGGCATTGGCGAATTTGGGCACAAGACAGTGTTCCAACCTGACGTCGTGCAGTTGCGGCAGAAGGTGAGGGCTGATCTTGACGACACGATGCCCGATGGCGCGGCCCGGGTGAGTGTGCGCCTCGTGACCGGCGAAGTCTTCACTGAGACCGTCACGTCGCCACGGGGCAGTCTGGCCGATCCGCTCACCGATCGCGACATCGAAGCCAAATTGCGCGCGTGCGTGCGGACCGGCGGGAGCGATTGGGACGCGGACGGCGTTATCGAGGCCGTCTGGCAAATCGATGAGCTCGATGACATCTCCGAATTGATGCAGCGCTCTCCAAACCTGAAAGGACGATTATGAGCAAAAGCGAGTTGTTCGAAAAGGGCCTCAAAGTTCGCAAGGAAGTACTCGGCGAGGACTACGTCAACAAATCGATCGCGGGCGCCGACGAATTCACCCGGACGATGGCGGAATGGTCGACCGAGTTCTGCTGGGGCGCGCTGTGGACACGGCCCGGACTCGATCGGCGTACCCGCTCGATCGTCAACCTGGCCATGCTCGGCGCGCTCAATCGGCCGCATGAACTGAAGCTTCACGTCAAGGGCGCCCTGAAGAATGGACTTACCAAGGACGAGATCAAGGAAATATTGCTACAGGTCGCCGTCTATTGCGGCGTGCCCGCCGGCATAGACGCATTCCGCAATGCACGCGACGCTTTCAATGAGATTGAGACGAAGTGATCTGCAGGAGGCTCGTCGGTCCGCCTCTCGGCGATGGCCGACGAGCGATCCTGGGGGCAATGCCTTCGAGTTGTTCACCTTCGGCTTGATCGTGGCACAGCCGTTAGCCCTTTGGGCTTTTGATCAGTTCTCTCGCGACCTCGATAAACCGCGCGGTTAGCGGGGAGAGGCTGTCCTCTCGCCAGGCCAGCGCGATATCCAGGGTTGCTTTTGCATCTTTGATTTCGAGTGGCTTGATTCCCGGCGGCAGCGTCGGAACGAAAGACGCATCGAGAATCGTGCAGCCGAAGCCCGATCGCACGAGCTGAAGCAGCACAGGCAAGTCGTCGGCCTCCTCGACAACGTTCAATGTCACTCCCTTCGCTGCAGTCATATCGTCGACAAGCATCCTGAAGCCACGCCATCGACTTGCGGTGCCGATCACGATCGGTGCCGTCGCGATGCGTCGCAGTGTTATCGATCGTTGCTTGGCCCAAGCGTGACTGGCGGGCACAATCGCGATGAGCCGTTCGCGCGAGATGGGGATGCTCTTCTGTGGACCCGACGACACATTGGACATCATGAAGCCGAGGTCGATAGTGCCTTCATTCAGCGCTTCGGATTGCTCCGATGACGCAAGCAATCGTAGCCCGACTTGAGCTTCCGGATACTTCTTGCGGAACTCGATGATGACATCTGACATTGGACCGGTTGCGGCGAACGTAGAGTAGCCGACCATCACCGTGCCGCTGAGACCCTGCGCCACAGCGCTGGCGCGCGCAAAAGCACGTGTTAATCGGCGCATCGCTTCGGCGGCTTCGCGATAGAGGGTTTCGCCGGCAGGGGTCAGCGCCACATGACGTGTCGAGCGCTCAAACAGGGGAAAGCCGAACTGCCTCTCGAGGTGTCGGATGCTGCGGCTGAGAGCCGGCTGAGCGATTCCCAACATCTGAGCCGCTTTTCGGAAGCTCAGCGTTTCCGCAACGGCAAGGAAGTGCTGCGTCTTGGCGTGAAGCGAGGGATGGATCATCTGGGGAACTGATATCACATGGTTATCAATCAGTGCTCATTTAGTATTGGACAGGCATGAATACTATTTGCCAAATCCGTAGGCAATGATGCGAATGCTGGACGCGGCCTGTAGTTCCCTGCTGCCGCCGAACCAGCGAGGCGAAACGGAGGAAGCATGCCCCAAGCGAAGGCGATGATCGTCGCGGCACAAGCCGAAGCGGCGGAGGCAGGGGCGATGATGCTGCATGCCGGCGGCAACGCTATCGATGCAGCGATCGCCTGCGCGCTTGTGCAGGGCGTGGTGGACCCGCTGATGACCGGTATCGCCGGGTTCGGAAGTGCCGGCATCTACTTCCCGGCGCAGAACTTTCACAAATATCTCGACTTTCATGCCCCGTCGCCCGCCGCTGCACGACCCGACATGTGGGCGCACCTGATCGAAGGCGAGGCCCGGGACGGCTATGGCTTCATTCTCAAGGGCAAGGTCAATGACGTCGGTTATCAATCGACCTGTGTTCCGGCGTCGCTGAAAGCATATTTCGAGGCACACGCCAGATTCGGCGTGCTGCCGTGGCGCGACGTTGTGGTTCCAGCCATCGAGTGGGCTGAGCGCGGCTGGATGGTGCGCCCGCATGTCGAGTTTTTCTGGTCCGATCCCGGCACGATGGGGCGTGCGTCCGGCGCGGAGCGGTTGGCGTTTTCGCCATCTGGGCGAAGCCTCTATTGTCGCGACGATGGCACGCCCAAGCGCGTGGGTGATCTCGTGCGCAATCCGGACTATGCCAAAACGCTCCACCTGATTGCCGAGGGGGGCTCTGACGTTTTCTATAGGGGTGAACTAGCGCAGCGCATCGCACGCGATATGCGGGAACACGGCGGCCTGATCACCGCCGAGGATCTTGCATCGTATCAGCCCAAATGGCTCGATCCGCTGCGAAGTACATATCGCGGCTACGAAGTCACCACCAACAATCCGCCCGGCGGCGGCCTCATGCTCATCGAGATGCTCAATATGCTCGAGCGGTTCGACCTGGCGGATATAGGACATAACAGCGCCGAGTATCTTCGTGTCGTATGCGAAGCCATGAAGCGCGCGACCATCGACAAAGATAACTTCATGGGCGATCCTGGCTTCGTCGACGTTCCCATCTCACGCCTGGCGTCGAAGGACTACGCTGCGGCCATGGCGAAGGACATCGCGGCCAGGATCAAAGCAGATGTGCCGCGCCTCAATTCCGGATTTCCGTCGAAGGATACAACCCAGGTATCGGTTATCGACCGCGACGGCAATTGCGTAACCATGACTCATTCGCTGGGAATGCCTTCCGGCGTGATCAGCGACGGCCTTGGCTTCTTTTATAACGGATGCATGGCCGTGTTCGACCCGCGGCCGGGCCGGGCGGGTAGCATTGCGCCCGGCAAGGCGCGCTTCACTTCAGTGTGCCCTTCGATCATTCTTCGTGATGGCAGGCCTTACCTGGTGATTGGCGCTCCGGGCGCCACCCAGATTGCGATGGGCGTGCTGCAAGCGATCCTCAACGTCCTCGATTTCGGCATGACGATGACCGAAGCGGTGAGCGCGCCGCGGTTCTCGGCAACCAGCGACGCGATCGATGTCTCAAATCGGATCATCCATCGTACTACCAGACAGCTCGAGGCTGAGGGATACGAGGTGATCCGCAGTCCGTACACGTTCGGATTCGCGGCCGTCCACGGCATCCGCATCGATGGCGACAAGCTCGACGGCGGAGCCGATCCCGGGCACGACGGGATCGCACTGGCCGTCTGAGCTGTAGACAACAACGAAAATTCCAGAGGGGAGAACGATTGTGAAGACATCAAGCTTGGGATTGGCCGTGGCTGCTGTGCTGGCGTCGTGCGCCGCCGCGCACGCGCAAGTTTCCGACGACGTCGTCAAAATTGGGGTGTTGACGGACCATTCGGGCGGATTCGCGTATCTCGTTGGCAAGCATTCGGTCGAGGCCACACAGATGGCCGTTGATGACTTCGGAGGGAAGGTTCTGGGGAAGCCGATTGTCGTCGTTACCGCGGATCATCAGAACAAGGCCGACATCGCCTCTACTTTAAGTCGCAAGTGGTTTGACACTGAAGGCGTCGATGCGATCACGGACGTCGCCGGCTCGGCGGTCGCGCTGGCGACGCAAGAGATTGCGCGTCCGCGCAACAAGATCCTGTTGATCTCGGGCGCAGCGACCACAGAGCTCACGGGAAAGGCCTGTTCGGCGACCACGACGCAGTGGAGCTATGACACATACTCGTTCGCCAAGGGCACGGCCAGCCAAGTGACTAAGCAGGGTGGCACTTCCTGGTTCTTCCTGACCAGCGACTATGCCTTCGGTCATTCTCTTCAGAATGATGCGAGCCGCTTCGTCGAGGCGAATGGCGGCACGGTAGTCGGCAGCGTACGTTTTCCCTTTGGCTCACCGGACTTCTCCTCGTTCCTCTTGCAGGCGCAGGCGTCGAAAGCCAAGGAAATCGGGCTGGCGATGTCGGGCGCCGATCTGCTGACCGCCATCAAACAGGCTCGCGAATTCGGTATCGTCCAATCCGGGCAAAACCTGGCGAGTCTGGTAATCTATATCAACGACATCGAGGGGCTTGGACTCGACGTCGCTCAAGGTCTGACGTTGACCACCTCATTCTATTGGGATGCTAACGACGAGACCCGGGCCTGGGCCAAGCGCTTCATGGAACGCTCGGGTGGCTTTATCCCAAATCTGATCAGCGCCGGCACTTATGCCTCGGTGATGCACTATTTGAAGGCTGTGCAGGCGGCCGACACCGATGACGGCAGAGCGGTCGCCGCGAAGATGCGGGAAATGCCAGTGAACGATTTCTATAACAAGAACGTTGAAGTCCGGGTCGATGGCCGTGTGATGCACAAGACTTACCTTATGAAGGTGAAGTCTCCCGCCGAATCCAAATATCGCGGCGATTTCTATCAGGTGTTGGCTGAGATGTCCGGCGAGGAATCGTTCCGTCCGCTCTCCGAAAGCCAATGTCCGCTGGTGGAGAAATAGCTCTGCGTCAGTCCTTAGGGGAACGCCGCAACCAGCCTGTTCAAGTTCAAGGAGACGGTCTGGTGAAGACGTAGACCAGACCCGTAAGCATGAGCACTCCGACGCTTGCCATCAGGATCGGGCCAGGCGCGGTTCCGATCCAGAACAGCAGGAATCCGAGGCTCATGCCGGCAAGCGCCAGCAGCTTCGCTCGCGAGGGGATCGCGCCATGCTCATGCCACGCACGCAGTGCCGGCCCGAAGCGAGGATGGGAGAGGAGCCAGTTTTCAAGCCGCGGCGAGGATCGCGCGAAGCAGGTCGTGGCAAGAATGAGGAATGGCGTTGTCGGGAGCACTGGCAAGAATGCACCGACAAAACCGGTGGCGACGAAGATGAAACCGAGAACAAGATAAACGCGACGCATCGGCCGCAACCACCATGCAAGAGGAGGGCTTGTGACGGATGCCGAGCTTATCGTAGTTCCAGGTCGGCGGCGCCGATCGTAGTTCCAGGTCGGCGGCGCCGGCTGGGCGAAAGGGCTGGATCATCATCTGGTCGTTATGCGACCAGATCAGAGGCACGCCCGCGCGCATCGATGAGGTGTACCCGTTCGATCCGCGCGGGCATAAGCAGTGACTGGATGCGCGGCTCCGCCATGAGGCTGAAGGCGGTGGACATTGCATCGGCGGCGGTCGCATCGGCGGAGACCGTGGTCACGCTGCGGTAGCGTCCGGCGCACCCGCCGCTCGACGGGTCGAACAGGTGGTTGAAGCGACCATCGGCATCGAAACAGAAGCCGTAGCCGCCCGATGTCGATACCGCCCGGTCGATGATCGGAATGACCGTCGCGGTGACGCCTACCGAATCTGGGTCGGCAATCCCGATTTCCCAAGGCTGTCCATCCGGACGCGGTCCGATGGCGCGGCTCTCGCCCATGTCGACGAGACTGCGCGCGATACCTTGCGCGCGCAGGAGGTCGACGATCCTGTCCGTGACATGGCCTTGCGCGATGCCGTTCAGGGTGATCGCAGCACCGCGCGGCATCGAAATGCGGTCGCGGCTGACGTGAAGCCGGTGGTAGCCCACATTTGCGAGGGCCGCCTGCACGTCGGCCAGGGCCGGGCCGTTGGGATCGGCGTGGGCGCGCGAGAAATGATCGGCATAGAGACGCCATAGCGGCTGCACAGTTGGATCGAACGCCCCGTTCGTCAGCTTGGCATAACGCAAGGAGATTTCCAGGAGCTCGACGAGTTCTGCAGCAGGGTCGACCAGCACGCCCGTCCGGTTCAGCTCGACCAGGGCGGAGTCTTCTCGATAAAGGCTGAACAGCCGCTCGAGCCGTCGCGCTTCCGAGCAGGCTGCCGCGATCAGGCGTTCCGCTTCATGCGGGTGCTCGTGATGGATCTTCATGGTGGCGACGGCTCCGAGCATCGTGCCGCGCCAGGTGAGCAGGTTGGCGTCCGCCCTTGCCCCGCGTCCGAAAGGAACGAGGGAAAGGCCTGCCGCCGCGGCGGTGATGCAGATAAAGCGGCGGCGCGATAGCATCGCGGCCATGAACCTCTCCTCAATTCGTCGAGCCAGGCGCGGATGGTCTGTCGTCCGTCGACGCGCTGGACTCGTTCGATCCCAGCACGTAATCCCGCGGCACCTCCGTGAAACCAACGATCTGTCCGCCATTCTCGGCGACAAACTTCTCCGCGGCGGCCCGGTTCGAGAACGGCACAGCTTCGGCGCCGCCCATTCCGCCCTTGATGCGGCTGCCGATTACGAACAGCGCCTTTCGCGCCTCCACCCAATTATCCGCGCCGGGCTTGTCCCAGCTCGGTGCCTTCGCCATGTCGGAGACGTAGATGGCTTGGATGTCCTTCGGTTCGTCCGGCAGCATCGTGAAGGCGATGGCATCGCGCGCCGAGGAGAACCAGACCGGTTCGATCAGGCCAGCGGTCAGGATCTGTCCCTTCGGCCCTGGGTGCTCGAGCACGTTCATGCCGCAATAACGGCCGATCGCCTCCGCCGTCATCGCGTGCGGCAGCGGGAGCGCGGTCTGCTGTTTTTCGTTGCAGCCTGCGAGCAGGATCAGCGCGAGCAGCGTGTGGACAACAGCAATACGCTTCATAGCTCCCTCCGGGAGAACGACAGGCTTGCGGCTGTCAGTGGAATAAGTGTCCACAGCGCGAGCGCCGCCACGAGGACGCGGACCGACAACGTCGCGCTGCCGGCAAGCCCTGCCATGCCCGAGAATGCGCTGACATTGGCAAAGCCGGTCAAATTGAGGAGTCTGTAGATGTCGGTCGGATTGAGGAGGAGCAAGGTGTTGAGAACAGGGCCCGACATGTTCTGACCCTTGTCCAGGACGAGGAGGCCGAGCAACGCCATGTCGTAAACCAGCACGAGCAACAGCCACAGGCCGATACAGACGCCAGCAGCGGTGCCGCGGTCGCGCACCTGCGCGCTGACCCAGTAGCCGATTGCAATGAAGACCGCTCCCAGCAGTACGGAGGAAGCGATCATGGCGATGAATGCCTCCAGCCCCTCGCGATCCATATCACTGCCCGTTGCCAACAGGGCTGCGACGGCAGCCCCATAGCCAAAGCAGGTCGCGAAGGCGAGCACGGCGAGATGTCCGCAGAATTTCCCGACCAGCACCTGCCAGCGGGCGACTGGGTAGCTCAGGAGCAGGAGCATGGTGCCACGTTCCATGTCGCCGACGATCGCATCGTGCGCGATCAGGAGCGCAATCAGCGGCACCAGGAAGATCGTAAGGCTCGAAAGGCTGACGATGATCACATCGAGCGGACGCGCGCCCACATTGCTGCCGCTTGGCGCACTGCCAAGGAAGGTCAGCGACAACGCCAGCGCTGCCAGCAGCAGCGTTGCGGCAAACACCCAGCGGTTGCGCACGGCCTGGCGGATTTCTTTGGCCGTGATGGTGAGAATGGCATTCATCGCTTCCGCTCCGCCGATCGCAGGAAATGCGCATAGAGTTCGTCGAGACTCGGCGACATCACGTCGATATCCTCGACCGAGGTATCGGCTGCAGTCACGCGCCGCAACAGATCGATCTTTTGCTCCGGTGCCGCATCGATCTCGACAACGTGGCCGTTGAGCCGCCGGTATGGCGCGGATGCGGGTAGCCAGGCGGGTACCTCGCCTTGAGCAAGGCCGGATATTTTGAGCCGGATCCGGGTCGGCAGTTGCGCCAGCCGCCTCAGCTCATCGAGCGAGCCATCGGCGACCTTGACCCCGCGGTTCATGATGATCACGCGTCCCGCCCGTTCCTCGAGTTCGGTCAGCGCGTGCGAGCAGAGCAGAACCGTGGTGCCTTCGGCAGCAAGCCGTTGGATCGCTTCATAGAAGGTCTGGCGCAGTTCCGGATCGAGACCGGTGGTCGGTTCGTCGAGCAGCAGCAATTGCGGCCGTCCGATCAACGCTTGCGCCAGGCCGAGGCGCTGGCGCATGCCTTTCGAATAAGTGCCGACGCGCCGGTCGACGGCTGCGCCGAGCCCGACGATATCAAGCAGTTGCTCCGCCTTTGCGATCGGCTCCTGCTTCAGCCGAGCAAAGAAGCGCTGCGTCTCGCGTCCGGTTAGCGTGGCATCGAAGGAAACGTTTTCCGGCAGGTAGCCAAGCCGGCGCCGCGCCGAAAACTGACCTGCGGCGGGATTCTCGCCGAGGACCCGGATGGTGCCGTGCGTCGGATGAATCAAACCCAGCATCAGCTTCATCAGCGTGGTCTTGCCGGCACCGTTGTGACCGATCAAGGCGACCATTTCGCCTTGGTCGAGCTCGAACGAGGCGCCGGACACCGCATCGATCCGCCCATACCGTTTGCTGACGTCCGTTATTCGCACCGTGGTCATGGCCGAATCCCTTCCGCAAGCTTGCGGCGCGCCGGCGGCGACATCAGCGGATGACTGTCGACGACGCCGCCGGGCAGCAGCGCGGGAAATTGTCCCTGCGCCCACCGGATCACCTGCACGGCGGGACTGTTGATCAACACTTTTGCCGCAGGCGCGGTCCACAACACCCGGTCGATCAGGTCGCCAGGCCGATACGCCGTATCGGCAATACCGTCGCCGTTGAGATCGAAAGCCGGGTTGTCGCTCCAATAATTGCCGCGCCCGCCCTTCGACCAGTCGAGATAGCGAGTACCGACATACTTGACCTGGTTGGAATTGTTGACGAACGCATTGTCGATGATGGCGTTGCCTTCGGAACCTGCAGTGAAATGCACGCCGATTTCACAGCCTTCGAACCAGTTGTTCTCGAGCCGGTTGTTGTTGGTGTTGTAGATGAATACGCATTTTTCCGGACCCAGGCGCGGAGCCTTGGTCTGGCTTGCCTGCGCGGCGGTGCCGGCTTCCATCTGCGACATGCCTTCTTCCGCGGCACGGCTGTCTGATGTCGCCCAGCGTTCGGCCGGCTGCAATCCGCCAATCACGGTGTTGCCTGTGATTTTCGAACCATTCGCAGCGTTGAACAGCATACCTCGATCCCGATCGCGCTCGGAAACATTGTCCCGAACCACGAGCCGGTTAGAGAACATGAAGGCGAAGCCGATGGTATTCCCGGTCGAGACGTTGTTCGTGATCTCGCCGTCATTGGCGTACATGTAGTGGATCGCGAAGCGCAGGTTGCTGAAACGGTTGCCGCTGAAAAGATTGTTGCGGCTCGAGATGACGAAGATGCCGTCGCGCCCGTAGCGGAATTCGTTGTCGATCACCTTGGCCCCGGGAGCATTCCACACCGACACGCCGTTGCCGGCCTCGCTGATGCGCGTCTGGTGCAAGCCGGTGATGTGGTTGTGGCGAACCACGGCATCGGGAGCCCCGTGCACATAGACGCCGAACAGATTGTCCTCGATGCGGTTGTCCTCGATGACGGCGTCGCGCGCGGATTGCTCGACAAAAATGCCGGAGTCCATCGTCTCGAGCGAGCGTCCGGACCCGCGCACTTCAATGCCGCGCACCACGGCGCCGGGGGCGGTGACCGTCACGACGCTGCCCTGGCCAGATCCTGCGACTACGGCTCCGCTTTCGCCGGCAAGCGTCATGCGGTGGGCGATCCGCAACGGTCCGCGATAGGTGCCGGCGGAGAGGCGCACTTCATCGCCATCCGCCGCCTGGTCGAGCACCGCCTGCAGGTCGCCCAGCTCCGGTGTAACCGCGAGCTGCGCTGCCGATGCGCGTGCGACAAGGCTGGCAGCGGCAAGTGCCGCCAGCCCGAACCGCGCCATATGGTGTGGCGCCCCCACCATCACGCGTTTCGCGGGTGCACCAACATGCGCCCGCGCATTTCCATGTGCATGGCGTGGCAGAACCAAGTGCAGAAGTACCAATAGACACCCGGCTTGTCGGCGACGAAGGTCACCGACGATGTCTGCTGCGAGTCGATCTCCATGTTGATGCCATAGTTGACGATGCAGAACCCATGGGTGAGGTCCTCGACGTCGTCGATGTTGGTGATATAGACGGTCACCTCGTCGCCCTGATTGACCTCGAACTTGTCCAGCGCGAAGGCGGGTGCGGCGGAATACATGTAGACTCGCACCTTGTTGCCGTCGCGGACGACCTTGGCGTCGCTTTCGAGCTTGACGCCGTCGGCAGCCGCCTGCTTGCGCGCTTCCTCGAAGAACGGATCGTCGCGCTTCCAGATGCTGAGAACGCGGCCTTCCAGCTTCGAACGGTGCACGATCACGGCATCATGGGGTTCGGCGAAGCTCGGACCGTCATGGACGAGGCGCATGCGGTCGCCCGAGATGTCGATGAGCTGATCGTTCTCCGGCTTGAGCGGACCGACATTGAGGAAGCGATCCTTGGAGAACTTGTTCAGCGACAGCAGCCATTTGCCGTCAGCCTCCTTCGTCTCGCCCATCGAGGCATGGTTGTGACCTGGCTGATAGTGGACGTCGAGCTTCTGGGCAATCGGGTTGACCTTCTCGCCCTTGAACGCTCGCTTGGCTTGATCGATGTTCCACTTGCACACCTGACTGTCGAGAAACAGGGTCGTGTAGGCGTTGCCTCTGCCGTCGAAGGCCGTATGCAGCGGGCCGAGTCCGAGCTCGGGCTCGGCGACCACGACATCGCGCGGCTTGATCTTGTCATCGAATAGCTGGTCGAGCAGGCGAACGTCGAGGACGGTCACCGTCGGAGCCAGCTTGCCGTTGGCGACGACATGAATCCCGTCAGGTGCGGTGTTCAATCCGTGCGGGCTGTTGGAGACAGGGATGTAGCGCGTGTAAGGCGAACCATGCCGCCCGTCGATCACGGGCACACCATTCATCTCCTTGTAGTCGCCTTTCTTGACCGCCTCCTCGATTCGCTTGATGTTGAAGACAGTGACCCAGTCTTGCTCGCTTGCGGTCATTTCGGCGAGCGTCACGCCTTTCTCGGAGTTGTAGCAGGTCGCGAACGCATATTTGCCCTGGTAGTCGCAGTCGGTATTGTCGAGGTTGCCGTCGACCATCACCTGCCAGGCGACCTTCATGGTGTCGCCGTCGACGGCGGAGAAGATCGACCAGTATTTGCTCTTGTCGTCCAGCACCTTGCCATCGTTTGGCAGCGGCACCTCGTATTCGCCGTTGCAGAAAAGATATCCGGTGCGCGGATATTTCTGCGGGCGCATGCCGTGGATCGTGTACTGGTTGGGAAGCTCGATGATCTTGTCGCACTTCATGATGTCGGTGCGAATGCGGGCGAGGCGGGTATTTGCCTTGTCGTTGATGAAGACGTAGCGGCCGTCATAGGTTCCGTCCGTGAACGACATATGCGGATGGTGGCAGTCGCCGTTCGTCCAGATGCCGAGGCGGCTCTTCAGCCGCTCGCGGGTCTCCGGCAGCAGGCCCTCCGTCATGATCTTGCGGCTCTCATTGGTCTGGCCCCAGCCAGTCGCGCTGCAACGGTTGAATACCGGAATGCGCATCAACTCGCGCATCGAAGGCATACCAACGATGCGGACTTCGCCGGTCTGGCCGCTTGAGAAGAAGACGTAGTATTCGTCGAGCTCGCCGGGCGCGATCTCCGACTTCAGGCCACCGGCACGCGCCGGCGCCGCCTTGGTCTGTGCCGCGGCCGGTTCGGGCGCAAGACCCCTGCCGAGGCTCAGTCCACCCGCGATGCCGGCGGCGCGGATCGCTGCTGTTCCCACGATCTGACGGCGGCTGATCGTCGTCGACTTGTCGTCGTCATGTTTCTCACTTGCCATGTTCGTCTCCTTTGTCTGAACGGCTGGTTAGAGCTTGTGATTGCGCGGTGGCGAGCACCGGCACCGGCTTGCCGGCGTGCGTGATGACCGTCTTCGGTCCGCTTCCGCCGGCACGCATCGAGGACGACGACATGGCCTGGAACTTCTCGCGCTTGAGCCGCACCTGGATCATGTGCGGGCAGCGCTGGTCGTCGTAGTAGAGCTCCTGGCAGTGCATGCAGTAGATGCACTCGTTGACGTTGATGTGCCCCTCGGGATGGATCGACTGCACCGGACATTCCTTGGCGCAGCGCTGACAGGGCGAGCCGCACTCCTTCCAGCGGCGCAGCCATTCGAAGGTCCGGACGCGGCCGGGGATCGCCAGTGCGGCGCCGAGCGGGCAGAGGTAGCGGCAGAAGAAGCGCTCGATGAAAAGGCCGATGAAGAGCAGGCCGCCCGCATAGGCGACGAATGGCCAGCCGCGGGCGAATTTCAGGATGATCGCGGTCTTGAACGGTTCGACTTCCGCGAAGGTCTCGGCAAGCGCAACCGAGTAGAGCGACAGACCGAACAGGGCGAGGAAGATAATGTATTTGATCGGCCAGAGACGCTCGTGAAGACCCCAGGGCACCGTGATCTGCGGCACCTTGAGCCATTTCGCGACCGTATTGGTCAGCTCCTGCAGCGCGCCGAACGGGCACAGCCATCCGCAGAACGGACCGCGTCCCCAGAACAGAAGTCCGGCAGCGATTGCCGACCAGAGCACGAAGATCAGCGGCGCGGCAAGAAAGAACTCCCAGTGAAAGCCGGTCACCAGCGCGTTGGTGAAGGTCACGACGTTGACGACGGAGAGCTGCGCGTTGGCGTACCAACCAAGCCAGATCAGCACGAAGGCGAGATAGCCCCGGCGAACCCAGGTATAGAGCGTCGGCCGTCGCACCAGGATGTTCTGAAAGAAGAAGATGGCGGTCAGTACGATCAGAGCTATCGCCGTGATCGCGATCGAGGCCGGCTGCGAGCGCCAGATCCGCGTCCATAGCGGCTCTTCGCCGTCCTCCGCTGGCAGGGACACCTGTGCGGCGGGAGCGGAGGTTTGCGTCGCCGGCGTGCCGGACGGCACCGTCGCCGCACGTTGCTCGGACCGTAGGTACCGATCGGGCAGATTGTAGTCGAGGTCGAAGGTGAGAAACGCCTTGTCGCGGCTGCCGACGTTTCTTTGCACGAGCAGCTGCAGTTCCCAGGGCTGCGTCGGGTCGAGTGTGAATTCTGGCGGCGTGACGAACAATGCGATTTCGTGGAAGTCCGGCGCGCCGTCGGCGGCAAGCGCGCCCAGGCGCGTATGATTCCGGTCGCGGAAGCGGGTGCTGGAGCCTTCCTGAAGGATTTCGACGCGGTCGAAAATGCCGCCGCGCACATAGGCAGAGCCCTTGAAGGAATAGATGCCGTCGCCAGCGATCATGATCGCCTGCTGTCCCGGCTGCAGGCGCTCCTTCAACCGCTCATAGCCCTCGTCGCCGAGCAGGCTGCGGCCGATCGTCGGGGCGCTGGCAAGCGCAACATAGAGGTCGATGAAGGTATCGCCTGGCTCGCCCGCTTCAGGGTTCTGTGCGGCGGCCGTGTTTCCCGATTTCGCGAATGCATCATTGACCTCGCCGATCGTCAGGTGCAGCCGCCGCACCGAGCCGTCGCCGACAAGGCTGGCCCAGTCACGAATCTCGCTCTTTCCGAGGTCAAGCGTCTTGGTGACCGGCGGCAACGCCGCCGCGACGCTCCCGCCGCCAATTCGTCCGGTTCGAATCAGCCGTACCGCGGAGCGTACGATGCTGTCGCTCATGACCAGCACGGTCACGGTCGCGCCGCTGATGATGTCGACCTGCGGCGGCCGTTCCGCACCTTGCGCGATCGGCCTCATATCCTTGCCGATCAGCCTGTTCACGGCGGCGACGATACGCGGCTCCGGAATTCCGATCAGGACGATCGGCTCCTTGTGGTCGACGAGCTTCAGGCCCCTGACGATGCCGTCGGAATCGATGCCGACCAGGATGTGGATCGGCTTGCCTGAATAGCCGACCGAATTAGCGAAATCCGAGTTGAGATAGACAAAGCCCTGCAGTTGGTCGCCGCGATAGACGGGAACAATCGGCGGGTCGCCCTGCGGCGGACCGAAGCGATCCGCACCTGTGAAGAAGTCGCTGGGTTGGGCTTTTGGCAGATAGGTGGCGAGATCGCTCGCAGCCAGGGCCGCGCGTGTCCAGAAGATGATGCCAACGGCGACAATCACGGCCAGCGCGAATGCGACCGCTCGTCGGCGGCCATGACACGCTGAACTGGGACAAGGGGGCGTCGGCGCTGACAACCCTAAAGGGATCACCGATCCAACCACCGAAAGTTGACTCCTGTTCAGACCGGCTGTCTAGTCGTAACCGGGACACGCGAGTTTGTTCTGGATCAAACACAGCTATGCAGGTGGCTCATGCTGCTAACGCGAGCATTGCTTTTGAAAGACGAACCGGCGGGAACCCTGCAGTCGCTGGATGAGCTGTTTGCGCTTGCCAATGCGATGGAGAAGGAGGCCGCGGATCGCTATTCGGAGCTTGCAGAAGAGATGCGGGCGCAGGACAGAGATGATCTTGCGGCAGTTTTCGCGCAGCTCGCGGCCGCCGAGCGCGAGCACGTCGATAGTGTGACACGTTGGTCGCTGTCGCGCTGTGGCAAGGCGCCTGATCCGGCACTGGTGCGCTGGGATGCGCCGGAGACTTTCGATGCCGAGACCATGGCCGAGATCAAGGCGTCGCAGCTGACGACACCTTATCGTGCCCTGGCGATGGCGGTGCGCAATGAAGAGCGCGCGTTTGCCTTCTGGTCCTATGTCGCGGCGTTCGCCGCCGATTCCGAGATCAGGAAGGCCGCCGAAGCCATGGCACGGGAGGAGCTTGCGCATGTGGCGACCCTGCGCAAGGTGCGGCGGAGCGCCTATCACCTTGAGCACAAGGAGCGGGCGGGTGAGGGGGGCGCTGAGGCAGCAGCTCGGGTGCATGCCGGCGCGCTGGAATCTCGTCTGGCCGTGCGGCTCACGGACCTCGAGGCGCGCGTCCAAGGACGTTCGCAGAGCCGCGCTCACGAGCTTCGCGAAGAGGCCGAACTGATGTCGGCCCATGCCGCGGGATTCGGGTCCTTTCCTGCGGCACTGCAGGGAGCTGATGCCCAGATCATCGCCGAGGCTCTGACCGACGCCTATATCGACGGTGCCGAACGCTCGGACGATCCGGCGCGTGTCGAGCTTCTGCAGAAGCTGGCGGAGCGTGCCATCGCCCGGCTTGCCTGGCTGCGCAGCCTGGAGCCCGTTGTTAGGGCGAAAGCGTGATGAGCTTGGAAACAATCAATGACAGGATTCGTGCCTCTTCAGGCAAATGATTGCGGTTATGTTGATTCGCTCCGCAGGCCAAGATGGTCAAACAAATTCATCGGGAGCGGAAAGACCACGGTCGAGGACCGTTCGCCCGCGATGTCGTGCAGCGCCGCGAAATAGCGTAGCTGCATCGCTTGCGGCTCCTGGGCGAGGATGCGGCCGGCCTCGACGAGCTTTTCGGCGGCCTGCTGCTCACCCATCGCATTGATCACTTTGGCGCGTCGCAGCCGTTCCGCCTCGGCCTGCTTGGCTATCGCGCGCACCATGGTTTCGTTGAGATCGACATCCTTGATCTCGATCGACGTGACCTTGATGCCCCAGACGTCGGTCTGCTTGTCGAGGCTCTCCTGGATGTCGGCGTTTAACCTGTCGCGTTCTGCGAGCATCTCGTCGAGTTCGTGCTTGCCGAGTACCGAGCGCAGCGTGGTCTGTGCGAGCTGGCTGGTCGCGGCCATGTAATCGCCGACCTTGATGATCGCGCGCTCGGCATCGACGATGCGAAAGTAGAGGACGGCGTTGACCTTGACCGAGACGTTGTCGCGCGAAATCACGTCCTGCGGCGGCACGACCTGCACCATCACCCTGAGATCAACCTTCACGAGTTGCTGCACGACTGGAATGAGGATGATGAGGCCCGGGCCCTTCACGCCAGTGAAACGGCCGAGTGTGAAGACGACGCCGCGCTCATATTCTCGCAGGATGCGAATGGCCTGGGTCAAAAAGAGGATGACGACCAGCACAAGCGCTGCATAGGTCAAGTAATCAAGCATCATGATGTATCTCCTTCGCCGGTCGGGACTGGCGCCGCACCACCAGCGTCAGATCGATGATGTTGGCGACTTCAACCACCTCGCCCGGCTTGAAGGTTTCGGTGCCGCGCGCTTGCCATCGCTCGCCGTGCGTGAAGACATGACCTTCATTCTCGGACCAATCGAGGACCTTGGCGGACAGGCCTCGCATGGCTTGCGCGCCGACGCGGACCGGACCGCTGCGAGCGCGCCGAAGCGAACCGAGCACGACGAGAACAAAGCCGATGAACGTCGCCGTCACGATGGCGATGAGCCACCACGACAGTCGGTAGCCCGGCGCTTCGACCCTGAAGAGCATAACCGCTCCCAGCACAAAGGCGATGACTCCGCCGAGGCCGATCACGACCGTCGGGTTGAAGGCCTCGAAGGCGAGAAGCGCGATCCCGACCAGCATCAAGGCGAGGCCGGCGTAGCTGATCGGCAGCAAATTGAGGGCGTAGAGGCCCAGCAGCAGGCAGATCGTGCCGACGACGCCGGGGGCGACCGTGCCGGGGGACATGAATTCGAAGATTAGCCCGTAGACGCCAACCATCAGGAGAATGAACGCGACGTTGGGATCAGTGATGACCGCCAGGAACCGGGAGATCCATCCAGGATCGATTATTTCGACGACGGCGTCCTTCGTCGCCAGACGTTGCGTCTTGCCACTTGCAACCTCGACAACGCGACCATCGACCTTCGCGAGCAGTTCGACCGGATCGCGTGCGATGAGATCGATGACATGTTCGTGCAACGCGCCGTTGGCGGAGAGGGTGGCGGCCTCGCGCACCGCCTTCTCGGCCCAGTCGGCATTGTGGCCACGCAGTTCGGCGAGGCTGCGGATGAGGGCGACGGCATCATTCGTCACCTTTGCCGTCATGGCATCCTTTGGCTCGTGCTGGCGGTCGCTATCCTTGCTGTCTTTGCCCTCCTTGTCCGGGGTGCCACCCGGCAGACCCGGTATCGGACCGCCAATCTGCACCGGCGTCGCCGCACCGATATTGGTGCCCGGCGCCATTGCCGCGATATGGGTTGCATAGAGAATATAGGTCCCAGCGCTTGCGGCGTGGGCTCCGGAGGGAGCGACGTAACCGATGACAGGCACGGGCGAAGCGAGCACATCCGAGATGATCTCGCGCATGCTGGTGGTGAGACCGCCCGGTGTATTCAGACGCAGGATGACAATGTCTGCGCGTCGTTCGGCTGCTTTGGCCAGAGCGTCCTTCACGTAACTTGCCGACGCCGGCCCGATCGCTCCGTCGAGCGAAATAGTCAGTGCAAGACTGCGGTTCTCCTCCGCTAAGCCGGGAAGGAGCGAGACAACCAGAGCGACGATTGCAATCGCCGCAACGAGGGCCGCCTTTACGGTCTGCACGGCAAGCACTCCCTTGCCAAAAATATGGGGTTCCGTTCCGGAACCTCAATGGCCACGAACCACCGCACGCGCATGCCGTTGTGCAGTGCGATAGCTGGCACTCGCTTCCATTCTTGCAGAGCCTGAACCGATCAAGCGTGGCAAGCTTCGGCCCGGCGCACTCCTCACTTCGTTCTCGCCGGCGGCTTGTTTCTTTCGACCGGGCTGATGATAGGCTGCTAGCCTGGGTGGAAATTTAGAAACTCCTTGGGGCTTCTCCAAATGACGGCCGCATCAGGCCAGCGCCCCATCTATGCATGCGCGGGATGGGAAATCGATCTTGCCAGACGGGAATTGCGCTCTCAGGGAGCACCCGTACCTTTGGGCGGACGGGCCTTTGAAATCGTTGCAGAATTGGTCCAGGCAGAAGGCGAGCTGGTTTCCAAGAGTGATTTGACCAAGCGGGTTTGGCGGGGCGTATTCGTCGAGGAGGGCGCGCTTCGCGTGCACATCGCGGCGATCCGCAAGGCCCTCGGTCCGGATCGCGACATGCTGGCCACGACGGTCGGCCGGGGATATCGCCTTCTGGGATCATGGCTCATCCGGCATGTCGATGCGCCGGATCAGCCGGCCGCGCCCGAACTGTCGCCGTCGACCAACATTCCGGCCGCGACGTTCGATCTCATCGGTCGCGCTACGGCGATCGGTCATCTGTGGGAGCTTCTGTCAGCCTACCGAGTCGTGAGCCTCGTCGGGCCCGGCGGGATCGGCAAGACGGCGCTGGCGCTGCAGGCGGCCAGATCGCCGCCGTTCGGACTGACCGCCGACCGATTCCTCATCGAACTGGCCTCGCTTTCAAATTCCGAACTCGTGCCTTCAGCGGTTGCCGGCGTACTCGGCATCAAACTGGAAGGTGAAGAGATCTGCGCAGAGGCCATCGCGCGTGCCATCGGAGCACGGCAATTGCTGCTCGTTTTCGACAACTGCGAGCATGTGATTGGTGCCGTAGCCAGGCTGGCCGAGACCATCGTCAGCCGCTGCTCCGGCACCACCATTATCGCGACCAGCCGCGAGGCCTTGCGCATCGATGGCGAGCATGTCTATCGCGTGCCTCCGCTGGAAGTGCCGCCTGAGCCTCTGCTCGCACCGGACGCCATCTTTGAACACACCGCAGTCGAGCTGTTCATGACCAGGGCGAAGGCGCAGGGCTCTAGTTTCGAACGCGACGAGGAGAACCTTGGCGCCATCGCCGCCATTTGCCGCCGGCTGGACGGCATTCCGCTCGCGATCGAGTTTGCCGCGGCACGTGCGACGATGCTTGGACCGCCCAAGATTGCGGCGCTTCTGGACGACAGATTCAAATTCCTCACGACGGGCCGGCGCACCGCGCTGCCCCGGCAGCAAACGCTGCGGGCGACGCTCGACTGGAGCTATGATCTGCTCCCGGAGGCGGAGGCGCGGGTCTTGCGGCGGCTCGGCATATTTGCCGGAGACTTCCTGCTCGACGCGGTGATTGCGGTCGCCGGCGATCGCGAGAGGAGCGAAGTCACCGACCACCTTGCCAACCTGGTCGCCAAGTCGCTTGCCGTCGCCGACATTCGTGGCGACCGGCCGCACTACCGCCTGCTGGATACGACGCGCGCTTACGCGCTGGAAAAGCTCCATGGTTCAGGGGAATATGCCGACGCCGCGCGCCGTCACGCGCAATATTATCGTAGCTTCTTCGCCAATGCAGAAGCCGAAAGCGAGTTGAAGCCGCAAACGGAGTGGCTTGCCATCTACGGCCGGCACATCGACAACGTGCGTGCCAGCCTTGATTGGGCATTCTCGCCCAGCGGCGATGCGCAGACCGGCGTGGCATTGACCGCGGCGGCGGTGCCGCTGTGGGTGCAACTGTCGCTGCTCGCGGAGTGCCGCGAGCGCACTGAGTTGGCGCTGGCAAGGATCGACGAAGCCACCCCTGGCATGTCGCGCCTGCGCATGCAGCTTTCGGCGGCACGCGCCTGGTCGCTGATGTACGGCGTCGGCAGGGCTCGCGAGGCCGGTCCCGCCTGGGCCTTGGCCTTGCAACTCGCGGAGCAACTCGGCGACGCCGACTATTTGCTGCGCGCGCTGTGGGGACTGTGCATCGATCAGTTCAACAATGGCGAGTTTCGCAAGGCGCTGGAATTCGCGCACCGCTTCGCCGAGGTCGCGGTCGGCTCGAGCAACTCCGTCGACCTGATGATGGCCGACCGGCTTCTCGCCACCACGCTGCATTACCTCGGCGACCAGAACCTTGCGCATCATCACATCACGCGGACCTTGTCGCGCCTTTCGGATCTATCGCCAAAGCCGCAGGTGATCCGCTTTCGCTTCGATCTCCGGGTATCTGCGCACTATTTCCAGGCTCGCATCCTGTGGCTGATGGGGCTAGCCGATCAGGCCTTGCGCGTGGTCGAACACAACATCGAGGAAGGCCGGGCGAGCGGGCACGCCCTGACATTCTGCAGCGTGCTGGGGCAGGGCGCCTGCCCGATCACCTTCCTTGCCGGCGACCTCGATGCCGCGGAACGCTACTGTGCGCTATTGATCGAGCATACCGAGCGGCACCCGATCCGGCTGTGGAATTTATGGGCGCGCGCCTTCAGGGGCATGGTGATGGCAAGGCGTGGCGGCGTTGCCACAGGATTGCCGGTGCTGCGAAAGGCGCTCGAAGTGGCCGGCGAAGCGCGGTTCCTGCCACGCTTCCTGCTTCCGCTTGGCGAATTGGCAGCCTGTCTCGGCGAGGCCGGCGAAGTCGCGCAGGGGCTTGCCGCCGTCAATGAGGCGCTTGCGCGCTCCGAGGCGAGGGAAGAGCAATGGTACCAGGCCGAGCTGCTGCGTATCAAAGGCGAGTTGCTGCTCCGCGCCAGCGAACATCGCTCCGTTGTCGCCGCCGAGCTGTCCTTCGACAAATCGCTCCAGGTGGCGCGTAGCCAGGGCGCGCTGTTTTGGGAGCTGAGGACGGCAATCAGTCTTGCTCGATTGAGAGCCAGTCAGGACCGTTCTGCCGACGCACACCACATCCTTGCCTCCGTGTACGGAAAGTTCACCGAGGGTTTCGAGATTTCGGACCTGCGAAACGCAAGAGCAATGCTGGCGCAGCTTTCGACCGAGTGAGCCGCCTTGGCGCGATCCGCGGCTGCTCGCATCGTTCGGGTCGTACCAAGTCCCGCATTATCCGTTTTTCCGGGCCCATCCTATCGACAGCCCGCTGCTCTCGCCGCGCATGAGCTTCTCTTAATTTCCCGGTTTTTTGCGCCGCGCGTCTTGCAACGGAAGAGCGATTGAGATATTTGTAATACATCACTACTATACTAACGGGGACTCAACGTTGGACGTTCGCGGTTCCATTCGAGTTGATAGCGATGTCTTGATTGTCGGGGGTGGAGCAGCCGGTGTTGCGGCGGCTATCGCCTCTGCGCGTCAGGGGCTGAGCGTTACGCTGGTCGAGCGCTACGGTTTCTGCGGCGGCGGTGCTGTCGCCGGGCTCTCAGGCACCGTCTGCGGTCTTTACGAAGCGACGAATAATATTGCGGCGGGCCCGCAACAGGTCGTTTTCGGTTTCGCCGACGAGTTTTGCCGGAGGCTCGAGGCGATGGGAGGGCTCGGCGCGCCATTGCTCTACGGCAAAACATGGGCTCGCGTCCACGACCCGCTGGTGTGGCGTGAGGCTGCAGATGCGATGCTGCGGGAAGCAGGCGTCCGCGTCATCTTCCATGCGGTTGCCCAGTCCGTGCGAATGGAGGGCGACAAGGTCGAAGGACTTGGCATCTGGACAAAGCAGGGGCCGGTGGATGCACGCGCGAAGGTCGTGATCGACGCGAGTGGCGATGCCGATGTGGTCGCGATGGCAGGGCTGCCGAGTTTCATCGGCGACAACGGCGCGGTGCAAAATCCGACGATGATCTTCCGTATGATGGGAGTCGATGTCGAGCGCTTTGTCGGCGAATACGGCGTCGACACGATCATGCCGGAGAAGGTCTCCGCGATGATCCGCGCCAAGCACAATGCCGGCGACTACAAGCTCCCACGCGCCAAGATCTGGTTGTTTCCTACCACGCGTCCGGGAGAGCTACTGTGCAATTGCACGCGCGTGATCGGGCCGGATGGCCGAGAGCTGAACACGCTATCTTACCGGGACTTTACCGACGCGGAAATCGAAGGTCGGCTGCAGGCTCGCGAATATGCGCGCTTCTTCCGTGACAATCTGGTCGGTTGCGAGGATGCTTTCCTGAACGACACCGGCGTTCAGGTCGGCGTGCGCCAGACCCGCCAGGTGTCGGGTGTGAGGACGCTTGCAAACTCGGACGTCGTTCGAGGCGCGAAGTTCGCCGACGGCATCGCCGTGTCGCCCTGGCCGATCGAACTGCACTCGGGGGACAAGCCCAGGGTGGAGTGGCTGCTCAATGATTACTACGAAGTTCCTTACGGATGCTTCGTCCCCGAGCGTGGCGAAGGGCTGCTGGTCGCGGGTCGGTGCTTGTCGGCAGAACATGAGGCCGTGGCCTCAGCGCGCGTGACCGCGCAGTGCTTTTCCTACGGTCACGCAATAGGTCTCGCCGCGGCGATTGCAGTTCGCGAGAACGTGCTGCCTCGCGCTATCGACGGCAAGGATGTCAGAGCCGCGGTCAACGCGGACGGCGCACGCATTGGATGAGGACAATCCCCGAATGATCAAGTCTGAAATAAATGGGGCGATCGCGATCGTCACAATAAATCGTCCTGAGCGTCGCAATGCGTTGGGGTCGCAGTTGATGCGGGATCTCGGGGAGGCGCTATCCAGTGCCGAACAGAACGATGCGGTAAGGGCGGTGGTGCTGGCCGGGGCGCCGCCGGCATTCTGCGCTGGGAGCGACCTGAAGGAACTGGCCGGCCTATCGATAGCGGATATGTGCAAGCATGAGTCGGAGACGGCGGCATTCGCGCGTGCCATCGGCTATCGCGCAAAGCCGGTCATCGCCGCGGTGGAGGGGTATGCACTTGGTGGCGGCTTTATCCTTGCCGCGTCCTGCGACATCGTCGTCAGTGCGTCGACGGCTCGCTGGCATTTGCCCGAGGCGCCAAACGGTTGGCTGCCTCCGTGGGGTTTAGCATCGCTGGTAGCGCGAACCGGCCCTGTTCGAGCGCGCCGTTTGACCTGGGGAGCCGCGCCGATCGACGGGGTCGAAGCGGCTCGTATTGGACTGGTTGACGATGTGGTCGAGCCGGGCGCAGCGATCGAGCATGCGATCAGTGTGGCCAACGGGCTTGCCGCGGTGCCACTGGAGGCCATTGCGTCTACCAAGCGATTCTTTGAGCCATTCATCATGGCGGATACGGAGCGCCTGGATGAAGTCGCATCCAGGGAGTTCGCACTAAATTGCGAAACGCCGAGCTCTCGCAAGACCTTCGAACGTTTCATGGTGAAAGCGTGAGCAAGATTGTTGATGCTGCGACCGCGGTCGCTTCGATTCCGGACGGATCCACTGTCGGCTGTGTCGGCGTAATCGGCTGGGTGACGCCGGATGCGCTGCTCAAGGCGCTTGGAGAGCGCTTCCGCAAAACGGCGAGCCCGAAAGGTCTGACGTTCTATTTCCCTGTCGGAACGGGCGACGCCCAAGGCATCAGGGGAATGGATCACGTCGCGCAAGAAGGGTTGATGAAGCGCATCGTCGGCGGATCCTACATCAATCCGGTCGATCCAACGACGGGCAAGCGCCCGGAGTTGATGCGCTTGATCCGTGAAAACAGGATCGAAGCCTATTCATGGCCAATCGGAGCGACCATGCATTGGCTTCGCGAAGTCGCGCGCCGCAGCCCCGGTTACATGACACGGATCGGTCTCGGGACCTACATCGATCCCGAAAACGGCGGTGGCAAGTTCACCGAGCGCGCACGAGATGATCTGGTCCGGCGCATCGACTTCGAAGGTCAGCCATATCTATTCTATCCGACGTGGAAGCTGGACACGGTCTTTGTCTACGCCTCATCGGCGGACGAGGAGGGTAACCTTTCATTCGAGAACGAGGCGCTCGTCTCCTCCAACATCGCGCTAATCCTTGCGGCCAAGGCGCATGGTGGCCGTGTGATTGCTCAGGTGCGCCGAGCGGTACGTTATGGAACGCGGCCCGCTTCCGAGGTGCGGATTCCCGGCATGTTCGTCGACGCCGTCGTGGTCGATCCGTCGATGATGATGACGACCGACGTGACGTTCGAACCGGCTTACTTCGGCGGAGAACGGCTTCCTTTGTCGCAGCTTCCGCCCATTCCGATGTCGCCGGACAAGGTCGTTGCGTTGCGTGCATCGAAAGAGGTCCGCAAGCGAGAACTATCGATCTTCGGCTTCGGCGCAGCCGCCGACGTGCCCTTGGTGATGGCTGAGCAGGGGGTGTTCGAGAACGGTGGCCTCAAGGACTACTGGTTCACGACCGAGCACGGTTCCTACGGGGGCATCGTGATGTCCGGCTGGCAGTTCTCAGCCAACCTCAATCCCGATGCGATTTTGGACGGGGTCTACCAGTTCGATGCCATCGATGGCGGCCTTTGCCGGTTTGCGGCGCTGGCCTTTGCCCAATTCGACCGGGGTGGTCTGGTCAACGTTTCCAAGTTCGGCGTCGCAAATCCTGGTGCCGGCGGGTTCATCGATATCGCGGAAAACGCAAAGCGGCTGGTGTTCACCGGCACTTTCACCACCGGCGGCCTCGACGTCGCATTCGCCGATGGAAAACTGCGCATCGTCAAAGAGGGCAAGGTACGCAAGTTCGTCGATAAGGCCGAACACATTACTTATTCCGTGATCGATGGCGTGAAACGTGGTCAGACGGCCCGCGTGATCACCGAGCGCGCGGTGTTCGAGATTGCGGCCGAAGGCTTGATCCTCACCGAAGTCGCGCCGGGGATCGATGTTCGCCGCGACGTGCTCGATCAGATGGAATTCGCCCCATGGAAGGTGGCGGACGATCTCAAACTCATGGATGAGGCGTTCTTCCTGGATATGCCCTGCCAGGCGAGGGCCAGTTGAAGGTCGCAAAACGCTGATTCGATCAGGCTACACCAGTCCGATCCCTCGCTCGAAGATCTTGCGTGTATAGCCTTCGATCTGGTCCATCAGGGCCGTAGCGTGGGCAAGCGCCTTTTTCTCGTCCTGCCGCGCAACGGCGCGCGCCCGCTCGGCATGCAGTTTACCCATCGCTTCGAGGTTCTGCAGGTCGGACTCATATTTGTAGTAGAAGCGCCGGGACATCGCGTGGAGCGGTGAGATCGACCGGGCCGCAAAAGGATTGCCCGCCGCCTTCGCGATGAGCTGATTCGCATTGAACACCTCGCGAAGGTATTTTTCCAGATTGCCCTGCTTGCCGGCCGCATCGATTTCGTTGGCCGCTGCAACCAGCCGCTCGCGATCGGCGGCCATGATCCTTCGTGCCGCTCGTGTGGAAATGAAAATCTCAATTTCCCTGCGGAATTCGATGACGAGCAACTGCTCATGGAGATTGATCTCGGTGATCATCAAGCCATGTCGCGGCAAGATGCTCACCAGATAGTCTGCCTGCAGGCGCTTGACTGCTTCGCGGACCGGCGTGCGGCCAATCCCGATCTTGTCGGCAAGACCCTCTTCGGACCAGTGGCTCCCGGGAGGAAGCTGCAGCGTGACAATCATCTCCTCGAGGCGTCGATGCGCGGCATCGGCCTGTGATTCCGTCGTGACATCGATCGCAGCTTTCTTACCCATAAGTCGTCTAAGCCTTTGCAGTACACCGAGTCGTATTGAAGAACTCGCAAGCACCAGTCAACCGAGCAACGCCAGATCTATACCAGTTTGTTGTCCGTCGCCGTTTCCGCGACCTTTCTCCGATAGTCCAGTCAGTAGCTCTCACGTCGCCTCGGCATGCGAACGAAGAAGCCAGGCTTGACGCTTACCTTGTAAGATATTACTAGTACGTCAGTGAGATAATACAAACATTGTCAGGGAGGGAGAGACGTGCTCGGGTCAAGAGGATTTCTGCTCACAGGGTTGATGGCGTGCAGCCTGCTCGCGGCGCCGGCCGTTCGCGCTCAAGATGTCGTCAAGATCGGTCAGATCGAGGCATTAACGGGCGCCACCGCCACGTACGGATGGATGTCGGCGCAAGGCACCAAGGTCGCCGTCGAGGAGATCAACGCCAAGGGCGGCTTCAAGGTCGGCGACAAGACTTACAAGCTCGAATTGATCCAGGCGGATACGCGTGGCGAACCACGCGAGGCCACGGTTCAGTTTCGTAAGATGATGGAAGACAAGGTCCGCTTCGTCTTCGGTCCGTTCCTCACCAATATCTTCAACGCCATTGAACCGATCGCAAACCAGAACAACGGCAAGTTCCTGTTGTTCTCAGGGGCCACATCGGCCCATGCCGCGCTTGGAAAGCCGGATCACGACTATCTGTTGCGCACCTGGAATTGGGATGCCGGTTCGGCGGGGTTCGGCCAGTTGATGGTCGACTACCTGAAGAAGCTGAACACCAAGAAGGTGGCGATGCTGTTCCAGAATGATGCCTTCGGTAAGACGGCCGTCGACATCTATACGGGGCTTTTCAAGGCTGCCGGCATCGAGCTGCAGGTCGAGCTCTTTGAGCCCGGTACGAAGGACTTCAGTGCGGTACTTGCGAAACTCGCCGCCGGGAAGCCCGATATTCTCTTCCCCGGCTATTCCGATGCGGTGCTTTACGACATCGTGCGGCAGGCGACTGAATCCGGCTTCGCGAACCGCTTTTTCCTGGTTCGTGGCTCGATCGGGCCCGCGCTCAAGAACAAGGACGCCATCGCGGACTACGTAGCCTACGTCCCGAAGTACTTCGAGGAAGCCGAAAAGAGCGAGCCGAAGGTCAAGGTGTTCATTGAGAGCTACAAGAAGACTTTCAATCGGGAATTCCCCTACGACCAGGCGCCTCTGTGCTCATCGTCCTGCTACGACCATGTCTACATGCTCGTCCAGGCGATGCAGAGCGCAGGCACCGTCGACGACGTTTCCAAGATCCGGTCTGCGTTGCTGGCCATGACTTACGACGGGTTGTGGAAGATCCGATACGACAAGACCGGGGAGGCGGTGTTCGGGTTCGACGTGGTGCATGTGCGCAAGGGCGGCTCGATTGAAATCGTCAAATACGATCCGACCAAAGAATAGCTGAGATCGTCGCGCTTCGGCTTTCCCGGAATGTCTTCTTGGTCCGGGAAAGCCCCTCCATGATGAGGGGAGGGGCATTTGCCATGGCGTGCTCTCCTAACGGACACAGTATCCATGTCGCAGCTAATTATCGGGCAGATGCTCAACGGCGTGATCGTCGGCTCGCTCTACGGCATCATCGCGCTCGGCGTGACGCTCACCTTCGGTTTGACCGGCATTGTGAATTTCGCATTGGGCGCCTTCATGATGCTCGGCGCCTACACAACGTGGTATTTCTACGATGTGCTCGGCTTGCCGTATGCGTTGGCCGTGCTTGGCGCCGTCTGTGCCGTCAGCGTCGTCGGTTACGTCTCGGATCGCGCGCTGTTCCAATTCACGCGCGGCAATCTCATCAATGGCTTGCTTGTGTCGATCGGCATGATCTCGGTATTCGAGGCGCTCGTGCTGGCGGCCTTCACCACGACGCCGAAGGACCTCACTTACGTGCTGCCTGGCGCGTTGAACATCGCGGGGATTATCCTTCCCAAGATCAAAATCGTTGTCTGCGTCGTCTTCCTGGCCGTGATATTCGGCACTTATCTCGCGTTGACGCGCACTTGGCTTGGCCGTGCGGCGTTCTCCTATGCGCAGAATCCCGAGGCGGCTGCGCTGATGGGGGTTCACACCGGACGATTGCAGACGATCGTCGTCGTATACTCGACGGCGCTCGCAGGTCTTGGCGGGGGACTCTACGCCAGCATGTACTCGATCGAGCCGACGATCGGCTCCGGATACATTCTAAAGGCGGTGGAAGCTGCGATCCTTGCCGGCGTCGGAAGCGTCATCGGAGCGTTGGGCGGCGGCATCATTCTCGGTATCAGCGAGAACATAGGATCCGTCTTCCTTCCATCCGCCTTCCGTGACGCCTACGGGCTCGTCTTCCTGATCGCGATTCTCCTCGTTCGTCCGAGCGGCCTCTTTGGAGATCGGCCATGAGATACGCCATCGCCATCGGAATGCTCGCCGCGCTGCTGGCGCCTCTCATAGCTCACAGCGATTCGGTTCTTGCCATTGCGATTTACGCCTTCATGGCTGCGTCGCTGGCGGTCAGCTTCAATCTGATATTCGGATTCACCGGCCAGTTGTCGATGTTCCACGCGGCATCCTTCGGCGTGTCGGCCTACATCGTCACGATCCTCGTCACGATGTTCGGCTGGAATTTCTGGTTGGCCATAGCTCCGGCCCTCGCCGTCGTTCTCATCCTGTCGCTGATCGTTGGAACAATTTGTTTCCGGTTCAAGCTGAAAGAGTTCTACTTCGCCGTGGTCACGATGGCGTTTTCGGAGGTGCTGCGGTTGATCATTCTGAACTGGAACGGAATGACGAACGGCTCACTTGGCATCACCGTCGTGGACAGGCCGAGCCTCTGGACGCCGATTGGAAACGTTGCGATTTCGGGCGGGGTTGCCTGGTACTACCTGACGCTGGCACTGTTGGTTGTCGTATACGTCGTCTGTCAGGGGGTCCTTTCGTCGTGGATCGGACGGTGCCTTGCAGCGATCCGCCTGAACGACCAGTTAGGCGAAACCCTGGGTATCGATGTTTTCAAATACAAGCTGCTGAGCTTTGCGATCGGAAGCGTGCTCGCAGGCTTGGTCGGCGCCTTCTACGGGTTCTATTCAGGTTTTGTTGAGCCGCACTATCTCTCGATACCACTCGGGCTAGACATTATTGCGATGGTTCTGCTCGGCGGGGTTGGGTCGCTGATCGGGCCCGTGATCGGCGCCTTCGTATTGACGGCGCTTCCTCACGTCATCGAGTTGAGCGCGGAGCTCCGTATCGCGCTCTACGGTTCGATTCTGGTCTTTGTCATCCTGCTCATGCCGAAGGGCATCGTTGGCCTGATCGGGAGCAAAAGAAATGCTGCTTGATATCCGGAATCTGACCAAGCGCTTCGGCGGTCTGACAGCCGTTTCGAACGTCTCCTTCGGAATCGAGCGGGGCGAAATCATCGGGATCTTCGGGCCCAACGGCTCCGGGAAGACAACGACGCTCAGTCTGATCGCGGGAATTCTCGTGCCGACGGACGGCAGCATTGTCTGGAAAGGCAAGGATATCAGCGCGGTTCCGCCGTTTGAAGTTGCGCAGCATGGACTGGTGAAGACGTTTCAGAATCCGCAACTGTTTCCCGAGCTGACTGTCGCCCAGCACATGCGCATTGCATGTCACCTCCATATCAAACGCGCATTAGGCTTCGGTCGCGTGTGGTCACTATTCGGAGGCATGCCCGCTGAACTGAACGGCACGTTGACCCGCAAAATCGACCAGATGCTCGAATTGTGCAGGCTGGCCGACAAGCGAAACGAAGAGGCGGGAGCTCTGTCCTATGGGGGCGAGAAGATGTTGGGGGTGGCAATGGGAATGGTTTGCGAGCCCGAGCTGCTGTTGCTCGACGAGCCGGCCTCGGGCCTCGGCCACGATGAGATCATGAACCTCGACGCGGTCCTGCGCGATTTGAGAACGCATGGGGTCACGCTCTGCATCATTGATCATAAGGTTGGGTTCCTGGGCCGGCTGGCGGATCGCTCGATCGCACTTCATCACGGCGCGGTCATCGCCACCGGCAAGACCGCAGACGTTCTCGCCAACGAAGCAGTCATCGAAGCCTATTTGGGCAAGAAGCATGCTTGATGTCACCGATCTCAACGTCAGTTACGGCAAGCAGAAGGTCCTTAGAGGAGTATCCTTTGAGCTTCGGCAGGGGGAAGTCGTCACGCTGATCGGGCCGAATGCCGCTGGAAAATCGACGACCTTGCGCACGCTCGCCGGGTTGAAGAGGAGCGACTCCGGCAAGATCGCCTTCGACGGCAGTGACATGGCTTCCATATCGACAGCCGAGCGCGTCAAGTGCGGGCTGGTGCTCGTTCCGGAAGGCCGCCAGATCTTTCCGCGAATGTCGGTCCATGAAAACCTGTTGATGGGAGCTTACCATCGTTCCGATCGCGACCATGTCGAAGACGATATCGAACGCATCTTTTCCATGTTCCCTCGTTTGCGTGAGCGCAGCACGCAGCGAGCTGGCTCGATGTCGGGTGGCGAACAGCAGATGCTCGCCATCGGACGTGGATTGATGTCTCGGCCGAAGTTGATGCTGCTCGATGAGCCGACACTGGGTCTCGCGCCGATCATTATCGAAGAACTTGGGCAGATCATCCGCAATCTGGCCAAGGAGGGCCTTGCGATCCTGCTCGCGGAGCAGAATGCGGTGATGGCACTGGGATGCGCGGATCGCGCCTACGTGCTTCAGTCCGGCAATATCGTGACGTCGGGTGACGCGAAACGGCTCTCGGAGGCTCCCGAGGTCAAGCAGATGTATCTTGGCGCGTGACGTCAATTTGCTGGTGATCCATGAGTGCAAAGCAGGAAGTTGTTGGTCTGGAGAAGCGGGGTGACGTTGCGGTCGTCACTTTGTTGAGGTCTTCGCGCCGCAATTCGATGAATCAGGAGCTCGTGGACGGGGTGAGGGCGGCCCTGATCGAGCTGGATCGCGATGAGAGTGTCGGCGCCATCGTCCTCGTCGGTGCGCCACCTGGCTTTTCCGCCGGCAGCGACCTGAAGTTCATCGGCGCGCTCGGTCTCGAGGCGATGGGGCGGTTCGAGCAGGAATGCGGGGACTTGGGCCGCCTGATCGGTTTCATCAGCAAGCCCGTCGTTGCCGCGGTCGAAGCGTTCGCGATCGGTGGCGGATTTACATTCGCCACATGTTGCGACGTCGTTGTCGCGGGGCGCGGATCGAAATGGAGCTTGCCCGAGGTGCCGCATGGATGGCTCACTCCCTGGGGGATCAAGTCGCTGGTTGCTCGCGTGGGGCTGGTCAAGGCTCGTTTGCTCTGCTTCTGCCTTGAGCTGCTGACCGCCGAAGCGGCGCGCGAACTTGGTGTGGTCGATTATTGTTGCGATGATGGCAAGGCGCTTTCGACCGCTGTCAGTATCGCCGAGAAGCTGGCCTTGCTTCCAAGGCCGGCAGTTGCGGCAACCAAGCGCTTCTTTTCCGGCTATCTGATGGAAAATGCCGAGGCGATGGACTTCGAAGCCAATCGCCTCTTCCTCGACAATTGTCGGGAGAGAGCCGCCCAGGCGACTCTTGACAAGTTCCGGCACCGCTGATGGCCGCCATCCCAACCAGAAAGGACTGGATCGATGCTCCTTGACCTCAATGAAGAAGAAAGACTGCTGAAAGAAGGTCTCGAACAGTTCGCCGAAGGTTCGATCCGGCCGAAGATCAAGCCTTTCGTGGACCGGCATGAGTTTCCCACCGAACTCGTCAGAGAGTTTCTCTCACTCGGCTTCATGGGTACGGCCTACGATCCGGATTTCGCCGGCGGCGGACTTGGCACCCGAGGCGCGGCGATCGTGGCCGAGACGCTGGCTCGCGCAGAGCCGGGCTTCGCGGCGATCTATCTTTGCAACAGCGCGCCGATGACGGTGATCGCGCGCTACGGTTCCGACGAAGTCAAGAAGAAGTGGCTGGAGCCGCTATGCCGTGGCGATTTCATCGCTTCGTTCGGCGTAACCGAGCCCAGCGGCGGGTCGGACGTCGCCAGCATCAAGACACGAGCCGTGGAAGATGGCGATTCCTTTGTGCTGTCGGGATCGAAGGTGTTCTCCACCAATGCCGGCACGCCTCTGCACGGAGTGTCGACGTTCGTCGCTGTCACCGACCCGGAGCTGGGCCCCAAGGGACTCTCGACCTTCGTCGTTCCGGTTGGAACGCCTGGCTTTAAGGTCGGCAAGCCCGGGCGCAAGATTGGCTGGCGGATTGCAGATTCGGTGGAGCTGTTTCTCGATGAATGCCGCGTGCCAAAAGCGAATATGATCGGCAATCGTGGGGACGGATTGAAGCAGATACTTACCACTCTAAGCATCGGCCGCATTCTTGTTGGCGCCACAGGCCTGGGGCTCGCCCGCAAGGCGATGGACCTCGCGAAAACCTATGGGGCAGGTCGCAAGATCGGCGGAGTGCCGATATTCAATCACCAAGGACTGACATTCCCGCTAGCCGACGCGCTTACGAAGATTCACGCGGCTGAACTCATGATCCGCAATGCTGCCTGCTTGGCAGACGCGGACCGGCCATTCCGTCTCGAAACATCCATGGCCAAGTTATTTGCGACCGAAATGGCGAGTGAAGTTGCCGATATCGCTCTGCAGGTTCACGGCGGCTACGGTGCGTTCGAAGAGTATGAGGTGTCCGGGCTCCTCGGCGAAGCACGGGTCCTTCGTATCCTTGAGGGTACAAGCGAAATCCAGCGTCTGGTGATCGCTCGTGAGCTGATGGCGTAACGCACTGCTAAGATCAGATTGCCTACATGCCCGTTGCCCGGGGCGACGTCAGGTGATGATCCACTATCCCTTCACTGGCTCGCGCTGGTCGCGGCAACAGGCGTGGTGGCGGTCGCGCGCTTGCTGAGTGCCAGATATACTGCGGCCGATACGCCGATGCCGAACAGCCAGCTCAAATCCGCGCCGCCGAGGAGGCCGGTCGAGATCGGCCCCTGCAGTGCGCTAACGAGGCCGTCTTCCACCGACCAGCCGGCAACGAGACCCGCGAAGAAGGCGATGATCCCGCTCCAATTGATGTCGCCATAGGCGCTGGTCTGCGGCGAGCGGTAGAGTTCGGCGACGTCGATCTTGCCCCTTCGCTTGATGTAGAAATCGGCGAGCACGACGCCGGCCCACGGGCTCATCCACAACAAGAGGCTGATCATCCAGTTGTCGAACGCCTTCGCAAATGACGGCGCGAAGATGAAGTACAGCGTGACCAGATAGCCGGCGATGCCGACGATGATCGCTAGCGCGACGCGCGAGAGCTTGAATCCTGCGCTGAGCGCGGCGAGCGCAGCCGAATAGACATTGAGGATATTGGTCGCAATCGGTCCGTGCAGCACCATCAGCAGCACCAGGATGCTGGTCGGACCGCCGAACACCGCGCTGACCATCTTGGCCGGATCGGTATCCAGCGTTGTGCTGGCGATCGTCGCGCCCAGGATGGCGAGCCACACGCTCGGAACGAACATGCCGACATAGCTGTACCAGAACACGGAGCTTGACGGCACGCTCCTCGGCACGAAGCGCGAATAGTCAGATGCCCAGGTGACCCAGGAGATGCCCCAACCGACGCCGACCGCCGTCATCAGCAGCGTCAGCATCGCCAGATGCGCGCCACCCGAAAGGGACGTGGTGAGGCCCCAATTGACGACGCCCGGACGCGACCACGCCAGCACGCTCATCAGGATCATGATGGCAACCGTCGCCGGCACCGTATATTTCTCGAAGGTCCGGATCGCGTAGAAGCCGTACACGCCGATCCCGACCTGAAGCACCATCACCAGCGTGATGATGATGATCTCGACCAGCCAAGTGTCGGGAATGCCGAACTGGCCAAGAATGGCGACTGCGATCTTCACGGGGAAGTAGGTGTTCACGCCGATCCAGCACAGCGTCATCAGGAACATCAGGACGCTCGGAAGATAGGCGCCGCGAACGCCGAAGGCCGAGCGGCTCAAGACCATTTGGTTGACGCCGGTCCTGTGACCCATCACGGTGAAGGACGCAAAGATCGCGCAGCCGATGATGTTGCCGATCACGATCACCGCGATCGTTTCCATGAGGCCGAGCTTCAGGATGATGCCAAGCGCGCCGAGGGCCCAGTTGACCGGCGCGATATTGGCGCCTGCCCAGATCCACATTTGCTGCGGTCCGGTGGAGTCCCGGTCGGCGTCGGGAATAGGCTCGATGCTATGAATATCGGCGCGAAGCTCGGAATCCGTCATGACATCCCCCGTTCAATACGAAGCACGCTTCGTAATCGTCGGGCGCAGCAACAATCATGCCATGAAAGGAAGGCGCGTCCGCAAAGCGTGCCGCTCCGCACGCCGATGCGACGGGTGGTTCGAAAAATTGACGCTGTCTTTTCAAGGTCGAGACGGTGTCGCTCCCGGTCTATGTCGACGTGCAGGCCGGTCGTTGCAACGCTTGGTCATGCCAGTCCGGGCGTCGGCAGAGCCGGGACCGCAATAGCGAGCGTGCGATCACAGATTGTGCAGCCCGCGCCAAAAAGACAGCCAGCGACTCCCGTTCCATCTAGTCGAAAAGGGCAGCAGCGCTGTCGCGATTGGCGTTGCCCGCAACGATGCGTTGCATCATTTCGATGAACAAGCTGCGTTCCTTCTCTGTCAAGCCGGCGAGGGTGGCGTGATGTGCGGTCCGCGCCGATGCCTCGATCCGGGAGAGCAGGGCCGTTCCGGCCGATGTCAACCGGCAGAGCCGGGCGCGTCGGTCGTCTTTGTTGACGGCCCGTTCGACCAGATTGCGGGCAGCGAGCCGCTTCAGCGCGCCGGTCGTCGTGGTCCGATCCAGCGCGATATCGGCCGCCAATGTGGTCTGATCGGCGGTTCCTCGCGCCGCTAGCGCCGACAGCAGGCTGTATTGCAGCGGCGTTATCTCGAATTGGCCGCACGCTTCCTGGAACAGCGCGACGTGGATCTGATGCAGGCGCCGGATCAGGAACCCTGGCCGTTGTGACAATGGCCATGGGCGATGCCTGGTCTCACCGCGACGCTTCTTCGCTTGCTGCAACGCACAGTCTCCAGCCTTGGAACGTGGCGCGAGTAGCCCGATTCGAGTGCACGCGCCATCACCAGATCATGGCATGAAGCTTGCTTTTTGGAAAATACGAAGCATGCTTCGTATTTCCGCGAGAGCGGGATCAACCCGCCGGCGAGCCTTAAGGAGAACGTTCATGTCCATCAGCGCCAGCTTCGACCTGCTTTTGCGTGGCGGCCGCGTGATCTGCCCGGCCTCCGGCATCGACGGCATCCGGGATGTTGCCATTCGCAACGGCAAGATCGCGGCGGTACAGGCGGATATCCTGCCAACCAGTGCGAGGGAAGTGATCGACGTCGCCGGCAAGCTGGTGCTGCCGGGACTGATCGATACGCATGCGCATGTCTATCAATACGTCACCGGACGGTTCGGAATGAATGCCGACATGGTCGGAGTGCAGTCGGGCGTTACGACGCTGGTCGATCAGGGCGGTCCGTCCTGCATGACGCTGCCGGGCTTTCGTCACTTTGTTGCCGAGACCTCGAAGTCGCGCGTCTATGCGTTCCTGTCGGCCTATCTCGTTGGCGGGCTCGAAGGACATTACTATCCGCAGCTCTATAGCCCTGACGGAGTCGACATCGACGCCACCGTCAAGGCTGCGAGGGCCAATCCTGACATCGTTCGCGGTATCAAGGCGCATGCCGAGATCGGTGGCTTTGCGCGCTGGGGCATTCGCGTCATCGAAATGTCGGCGGAGATCGGTCGCCGCGCCGATTTGCCGGTCTATGTCCACTTCGGCCAGCTCTGGGGCCTGCCTGAAAGCGGCGCGAACGGTGAGGATGCCGACACCATCCTGACGCGTGTGATCCCGTTGTTGCGCGAAGGAGACATTCTCGCGCATCCGTTCACGCGCCATCCGGGCGGCTTCGTCAACCGCGATGGCGAGGTGCATCCTGTGATCCGGGCGGCGCTCGACCGCGGCCTCAAGGTCGATGTCGGCCATGGCAGTCATTTCTCGTACCGGCTCGCCAAGAAGGCGATCAGTGCCGGCATCGTCCCGACCACGCTCGGCGCCGACATCCACGGCTACAACACTCATGTGCCCGCGCCCGCCGGCACGCCGGACCAGCACGAGGACGAAGAAAACCATCCGTTCGCCGGCCAGGCAAAGTTCAGCCTGGTGCAGGCGATGAGCTCGATGATGGCGCTGGGGCTCTCGCTCGAGCAGGTGGTGCCGATGGTCACCTCCAATCCGGCGAAGATGCTCGGCCGGGACGAGGAGATCGGCGCGCTCAAAGTCGACAGAGATGCCGATGTCTCGGTGCTCACGGAGCAGACCGGGCGTTTCGTCCTTCGCGACAACGAGAGGAATGAAGCCATCGCCGAACGGCTGCTGCAGCCGGCGTTCTGTTTGCGCGCCGGCACGCGCTACAACGCGGTGGCGCCGATCCTGCCGCAGGCGGTCGCGGCGTAAGGAGGCCGTAGCAGTCCGATCGGGGAGACCCCACCGTGCGCAACGAGCGTGACTTTTCCTCCGCACCAGGGGCAGGCGCCGGGCAGGGCGTCGGTGCGCGGCTGCCGCGCAAGGAGGACGATCGGCTGATGCGCGGCCGCGGCCAGTTCGTGGCCGACATTCGTCTTGCCGGGCTGCAGGATGTTGCGTTCGTGCGCAGCCCGCTGGCCCACGCGCGTATCAGTGGCATTCATGTGCCCGAGCGCTATCGTGGAAAAGTCTTCACTGCCGCCGATCTCATCGGCGTCAAGCCGATCCGCGCGGTGTCGGCGTTGCCGGGCTTCAAGATTTCCGAACAGCCGGTGCTGGCCAGCGGCAAGGTCCGCCAGGTCGGTGAACTCGTCGCGATGTGCGTGGCGCCAACGCGTGCAGAGGCCGAGGACATCGCGGCTGCCGTAGCGCTCGATCTCGAAGAGCTTCCCGCCGTCTACGACATGTTGAAGGCGCGCGAGCCCCATGCGGCGCTGGTGCACGAGCATTGGGGCGACAACGTCTTCCTAGAAACCAACTACGAGGTCGACATCTCAACAGCGCTGGATGCGCCGATCAAGGTGACGCGCGAGATATCGACCGCACGGCAGTGCATGTCGCCGCTTGAGGGGCGCGGCGTGGTCGCGACCTTCGATCACCGGCTCGATCAGCTCACGCTCTATTCGGCCGCCCAGATGCCGCATGTCACCCGCAGCGGCCTTGCCGAATGCCTTGGTATGGAGGAGGGGAGGATCCGCCTGATCTCGCCCGATGTCGGCGGCGGCTTTGGCCACAAGGGAATTCTGCTTCCCGAGGAAGTCTGCCTCTCCTGGCTGACCATGCGCTGTGGCCATCCGGTGCGCTGGACCGAGGATCGCCGCGAGCATCTCACGGCGAGCTCGAACTGCCGGGAGCATCACTACAAGATCACGGTCTATGCCAACAGCGACGGAAGGCTGCGCGGCATCGATTGCGAGGCGACGGTGGATTCCGGCGCCTATTCCTCTTATCCGTTCTCGGCCTGTCTCGAGGCGGCGCAGGTCGCGAGCATCCTGCCCGGTCCCTATCTGATGCCGGCCTATCGTTGCCGGACTTTCTCGGTTGCGACCAACAAGTGCCCGATCCTGCCCTATCGTGGCGTCGCGCGCACCGGCGTCTGCTTTGCGCTGGAACTGATGCTGGATCTGGTCGCCGCGGAAGCGGGCCTCGAGCCCGGCGAAGTGCGCCTGCGCAACCTGATCCGGCCGGAGCAGATGCCGTTCGACAACATCACCAAGAAGCACTTCGACAGCGGCGACTATCCCGAGGCGATGCGGCGAGCTTTGGCGACGATCGATGTCGACGCGGTCCGCGTCCGGCAGCGCAAGCGAGAGGCTGATGGACGGCGGATCGGCGTCGGCGTTTCCATCTATTGCGAGCAGGCGGCACATGGCACCTCGGTCTATGCCGGCTGGGGCATTCCGATGGTGCCGGGTCACGAGCAGGCGTCCGCGCGGCTGACGCCGGATGGTGGTCTCGAACTGCGCGTCGGCGTGCATTCGCACGGGCAGGGCATGGAGACGACGCTCGCGCAGGTCGCCCACGAGATGCTCGGCATTGATGTCGCCAACGTGCGTATCATCCTCGGCGACACCGCGATGACTCCTTATTCGACGGGCACCTGGGGTTCGCGTTCGATGGTGATGGCGGGTGGCGCAGTCGCAACCGCGTGCCGCGAACTCGGCGAGCGCGCCAGGCGCATCGGTGCCAAGCTGTTGCAGCACGATCCGGCAGCGGTGGTGCTGCAGAGCGGTGAGGTCCGCGGTGTCAACGGCAGCGTGACGTTGAAGGAGATCGCCTACACCTGGTATCGCCGCCCGCAGGATCTCCCTGCCGACGTCGATCCCGGCGGACTTGAGGTCACCTCCGGCTACAAGCCGCAGCGCGACAGCGGTACCTTCAGCTACGCCGCGCATGCAGCCGTCGTCGCCGTTGATCCCGATTTGGGTGAAGTCGAGATCCTCGACTATGTCGTCGTCGAGGATGGCGGCGTGCTGGTCAATCCGATGGTGGTGGACGGCCAGATCTATGGTGGCCTCGCGCAGGGTATCGGCACCGCGCTCTATGAGGAGATGCCGTTCGACGCATCCGGCCAGCCGCTTGCGACGACGCTCGCCGATTATCTCCTGCCCGGACCGACCGAGGTGCCCGCTGCACGCCTCGATCACATGGAGACGCCGTCGCCCTATACGCAGTTCGGGGTGAAGGGCATCGGCGAGGGCGGCGCGATCGCACCGCCGGCCGCGATCGCCAATGCCGTCAATGATGCGTTGAGACCGCTTGGCGTCGAGATGATGCAGTCGCCGATTACGCCGCACCGTATTGTCGAGGCTGTGCTCGCCGCTCGCGATGCAGAAAGGACGGCGGCATGAAACCCGCGCCCTTCGGCTATGAGCGTCCGCGCGACCTGCCGGCAGCGCTTTCGCTGTTGGCGGAAGCCAACGGGGCGTCGAAGATCATCGCCGGCGGGCAGTCGCTAGGTCCGATGCTCAACCTGCGACTGGTCCAGCCGGAACTGGTCGTCGACATCACCGGCCTTGCCGAGCTCAAGCAGGCCGAGCGACGCGGCGACGAACTCGTGCTCGGGGCCTGCATCACGCATGCCGACATCGAGGATGGACGAACGCCGGATGTGACGCGTGGCGCCATGCGGGGTGTCGCCGCCAACATTGCCTATCGCGCGGTGCGCAATCGCGGCACGATCGGCGGCTCGCTCAGCCATGCCGATCCGGCCGCGGACTGGGTGTCGGCGTTTGCGGCTTTCGGCGCGCGGCTGACGCTGCGCAGCCTCGCAGGAGCGCGTACCGTCGCGATGGAAGATTTCATCCTTGGCGCGCTTGAATCCATTTTGCGGCCCGGCGAGATCGTCGAGACCATCCATGTTCCGGCGCGGCCGGCATCGGCGCATTGGGGCTACGTCAAGAGCTGCCGCAAGACCGGCGAGTTCGCGCATGCGCTCGGCGCCGTGATGATCGATCCGAGCGCTGCGACGGCGCGCGTGGTGATGGGCGCGATCGACACCACGCCGATCGTGATCTCGGATGCCGCGGAACTGTTCGGCGGGCGCATCGCCGGCGACTACAAGGAGCGCTTTGACGTGCGCGTCGCCGACGCTCTTCTCGCCAAGGCCGGCATCGGCAATCCGGCCGACCGACATATCCATGTGAGCGTGCTCAGGCGCGCCGTCCGTGAGGCGGCCGCATGAACATGATTGCGCTCAACGTCAACCGACGTGCGGTACAGGCTGAGGCGGAGCCGCGCACGAGTCTGGCCGACTTCGTTCGCGACAAGCTTGATTTGACCGGTACGCATCTTGGTTGCGAGCATGGTGTCTGCGGCGCCTGCACAGTGCTGCTCGACGGTGTGCCAGCGCGCTCATGCATCACTTATGCGGTGGCTTGCGAGGGTGCCGATATCACCACGATCGAGGGCCTCGATGAGGATGACATCACGACCGAGCTCCGCGCCGCCTTCACCCGCGAGCACGCCCTGCAATGCGGCTATTGCACGCCGGGTATGCTGGTCTCCGCGCGCGACCTCGTCCTGCGCCTGACCGCGGCCGACGAGCGCCAGATTCGCATCGGCTTGAGCGGCAATCTCTGCCGCTGCACCGGTTATGTCGGCATCGTGCGTGCCGTGCAGTCCGTGATCGCGGCGCGGCGTGCCCGCAATATCGCGCCCGAACCGGACGGAGGCCGAAAGGTCCTGGGGCCAGCGGGCTCCGGGCGAAGCGGGCGAGAGGGCGCGATCCAGGCGTCGCGGCCAATTGAGGCTGAACCCGCCTATGCATCCGAGGCGGCGGTATCGCCGGCCGAGATAGCGGACTTCACGCCGACCAACAGGCTGGAACGGGACTTCACGCTTCCATACCCGCCAAAGGATGTCTTTGCGATGTTCGACGACATCGCCGCCGTTGCGGCTTGCCTGCCAGGCGCGTCGTTGACGGCGGTCCCGAGCCCCGAACGGGTCGAAGGCGCCATCCGCGTCAAGCTTGGTCCGATCGCCGCGAGCTTCCAGGGGACGGCGCGCATCGAGCGCGAACCGAGGAATCTCTCCGGTCGCATCGTCGGCATCGGCAACGACCGGCGCAGCCGATCGGCGACCCAGGGCGAAATCCGGTACCGGTTGGCGCCGATCGAAGAGGGCGCGGCGACGCGCGTCGATCTCTTAATCGGATACACGCTGACGGGAATGCTGGCGCAGGTCGGGCGGCCGGGATTGGTGCGCGACCTCGCCGAGCGGCTGACCGCGGAATTTGCCGCCAATCTCGATCGCCGCATGTCGGGGGCCTCGCCCGAGCAGGCAACCGCGAAGGAGCTGGAGGGATTTTCGATGATTTCGGGAGTTTTGCGCGCGCGCATCGCGCGCTGGTTGGGTCGCTTCGTCAAGCGAGACGGAACGGCATGATGTTTCGGCGTCTCCCCATATCGCGGGGTGGCGAGGTTGGGACTGCGCGGAGATCAACAGAGGAATTGGAGAGCCACATGATAAGGACTTCCAGGATTGTTCCGGCAATTGCGCTGGTGACGGTTTTGCTTGGCAGCGGGGCCGAGGCGCAAACCATCAAGATTGGCGTGAACGAACCGCTCACCGGCGCGTTTGCCGCCTCCGGCACCTATGTCGTCAACGGTGCCAAGATCGCCGCCGACGAGATCAACGCCAAGGGCGGCATTCTCGGCAAGAAGATCGAGCTCGTCATCGAGGACAACAAGAGCAATCCGACCGAAGCGGCGGCCGTCGCCGAGAAGCTGATCACCAGCGACAAGGTGCCGGTGCTGATGGGCGCCTGGGGCTCGAGCCTGACGCTCGCGGTGATGCCGAAGCTGATCGAGTATGAGACGCCGATGGTCGTCGAGACGTCGTCGTCGAGCAAGATCACCACCACCGGAAACCCCTTCATCTTCCGCATCTCGCCGCCGTCGTCGGTCGAAGCCGCGGCCTTCAAGGGCATCGTCGACAAGCTCGCGTTGAAGAAGGTCGATTTCCTCGTCATCAACAACGACTGGGGCCGCGGCACCGCCGAGGATTTCAGCAAGATGATGAAGGAGAAGGGGATCGGCATCGGCCTGGTCGAGACCATGGACCAGGGCGCGCAGGACATGAGCGCGCAGCTCTCCAAGATCAAGGGCTCGGACTCCGAAACCGTCATTGTCACGACCGCGGTCGACCAGCTCACCTTGATCTTCAAGCAGGCGGCGGCGCTGGGCCTGAAGAAGCGCATCATCACCACTGGCGGCTCGCAGAATCCGGATCAGATCATCGCGCAGGCGGGCGCCGCGGCCAACGGCACCATGCACTTGACGACCTTCCTGCCCTGGTTCCCCGAGAAGACGCCGAACCCGGAAGCGACCAACTATTTCGTGTCGGAATGGAAGAAGCGCGGCTTCGATTTCGCCGGCTGCACCGAGAGCTTCCGCGGCTATGACGGCATTCGCACCGCGGCGGCCGCGATCGAGAAGGCGGGCAAGGCGGAGCCCGCGGCGATCAAGGCGGCGCTGTGGGACATCAACGTGAAGGGTTTGAACGGCGATATCGTATTCCGCAAGTCCGGACCTGCAGGCAAGGAGAGCGGCCAGAGCCAGCCGAACGTCTACCTGATCGAGATCAGCGACGGCAAAGTCGACATGAAGACGCTGTGACGATGAGATTGAAGCGAGCAACGACGGCGCTCCGCTCCCTCTCCGGCGTGCGGGAGAGGGCTGGGGTGAGGGTATCTCCGCGAGTCGCCGTGTGGAGAGAGCCTTCACCCGGCGCGGAGCCTGTACTCGGACGGCGCGAAGCGCCGATCCGGGTGCGCCGACCTCTCCCGCAAGCGGGAGAGGTGGAGTTTGCGGACCGACCGCTTCAACCAATTCCTATCGCGCTTTAGCACGGAGCCGCCTTGAGCGAGTTTCTGCAACATCTGATCAACATGCTTGTCCTCGGCGGCACCTACGCGCTGCTGGGGATCGGGCTGACCTTGATCTTCGGCATCATGAACGTGGTGAACTTTACGCACGGCGTGCTCTATACCTTCGGCGCCTACATCATGTTCATCGTGGTGCAGCAGCTTGGGTTGAACTTCTTCCTCGCGTTGCCTGTCGCTGTCGTCGCGGGCTGGCTCCTGGGCGCGGTGATTGAACTGACCCTGCTGCGGCCGCTGCGCGGCTCCGATATCGATACCACCATGCTGGTGATGATCGGCGCCTGGATCGCGATGCAATCCGCCACGCTGTGGATATGGGGCGGGGTCGCGAAATCGGTCGCGACACCGTTTCCGGAGGCGCCGCTTGTATTGGGGCCTGTCTCCGTCTCCTGGCTGCGGCTGTTCGTCCTGGCGGCCGCAGCGCTTCTGATCGTGGTGACGTACCTGCTCATCAACCGCACCAAGCTCGGCTGCGCGATGCGCGCGACGTTCCAGGACCAGGACACCGCGTCGCTGATGGGGGTCAACGTCGATCTCATCTATACCTCGACCTTTGCGATCGGCTCGAGCCTGGCCGCCGCGGCCGGCGCGCTGCTCGGCCCGGTCTATGTGATCTTTCCCCAGATGGGCGATCTTGCCGCGGTCAAGGCGTTCGCGATCGTGATCCTCGGCGGGCTCGGCAACATCACCGGCGCGGTGATCGGCGGTTTCATCCTGGCGTTGGCCGAGGAACTCGGCGCCGGCTACATATCGTCGGGATATCGGGACGCGATGGGCTTCCTGATCATCATCGCGGTGCTGATCTTCAAGCCCACCGGTCTGTTCGCGCGTTCGGAGCGCGTGGGATGAGGGCAGCGATCACCATGCTCGCGCTCGCGGCCTTCGCATCCGTGCCGCTCTGGCTGCGCGATCCTTATCTCCTGAACGCGCTGATCACGACCGGCATCTTCATCATCGCTGCAATGAGCCTCAATCTCCTGCTCGGTTTCACCGGCCAGCTCAGCCTCGGTCACATCGCCTTCTTCGGCATCGGCGCCTATGTCAGCGCGCTGACCTCGCTCGGCTTCGATATCGGCCTGCCCGGCGGCTTCCGTCTGGTTCACGAACCATGGCCGCCGATTGCGGGGCTCGCGCTGGCGATCCTGGTCGCGGGATTGTGCGGCTATTTCGTCGGGTTACTTTCCTTCCGCGTCCGCGGCGCCTATTTCGTGATCGTCACGATTTCCTTTGCCGAGGTCGTGCGGCTGGTAGCGCTGAACTGGGTCGAGCTGACGCAGGGGCCGCTGGCGTTGACCAATATCCCGTCGATCGCGATTGGCTTGCCGAGTCTCGGTGAATTGACGCTGCGCACCAAGCTGCAGAACTATTATCTCGTGCTCGCAGTCGCAGTCGTCGCCTATCTCCTGATCGCGCGGCTTGTGCACTCCCATTTTGGCCGCGCCATGCGCGGGTTGATGGAAAACGAAACGCTGGCGGTGTCGGTCGGGATCGACGTCACGAAGACGCTCACGCTCGCCGCGGTCATTTCGGCTGCTATCGCGGGCGCGGCCGGCAGCCTTTATGCGCACTACATCCGGATCATCGATCCCGAGGTGTTCGCCTTCATCAACACGGTGACGATGGTGATCATGGTCATCAGCGGCGGCAAGGGCTCACTGGCCGGACCGGTCGTCGGCGGCCTGATCTTCGGATTGCTGCCGGTCGTCCTGCGTCCGATCATGGCGCCGGAAGCACAATGGATCGCCTATGGCGGCGTGCTGATCGTGATCCTCTTCGTACTGCCGCGCGGCATCGTACCTTCATTGGCGCAGCGGTTCGCCAGACGGAAGCGCCAAGCCGCAACGGTTGCTCCGGTTGCCTTCTCCGAACGTGCCAAGGAGCCTGCGTAGTGACCTCGCGTGCGATCGCCTTGGACGTGGAGCAGGTCGCCGTTCGCTTCGGCGGGCTCGTCGCGCTCTCGGATATGAACTTTACGGTAGGCGAGGGCGAGATCGTCAGCCTGATCGGCCCGAACGGCGCCGGCAAGACGACCGCGTTCAACGTCGTGACCGGCTTTCTGGATCCCGCCCACGGCAAGGTGAGCTACCGCGGGACCACGCTTAACGGACTGAAGCCGCATCAGATCGCTGATCTCGGATTGATCCGCACCTTTCAACGGACCAGTGTTTTCCCAAACGACACGGTTTACGACAATCTTCTGATCGGGTTGCACCGCCAGGGCCGGGTTGGCCTGTTCGAAGCGATTCTTGGCCTGCCGCGCGGACGCGCGTCGGAACGCCGGCTGCGCGAGCGCGCCGCCGAACTCGTCGAATGGGTCGGGCTCGAGCGTCGCGCCCACGACCCCGCAGGTTCGCTGTCGTATGGCGAGCAGCGCCTCGTCGGCGTGGCACTGGCGCTGGCCGCGGAGCCGTCGATGCTGCTGCTCGACGAGCCGGTCTCCGGCATGAATGCGTCTGAGACCCACACGTTCGTCGAACTCATCCGCAATATCCGTGACCGCGGCGTTACCATCCTTCTGGTCGAGCATGACATGCCGATGGTGATGAGCGTGTCGGATCGGATCGTGGTGTTGAACTACGGCCGGATCATCGCGGAAGGACCGCCGGATGAGATCCGGAACGATCCTGACGTCATCGAAGCCTATCTCGGGCAGGGAGCCGCGCGTGCTTGATATCCGCGACATCGTCTGCGGCTATGGCGGCGTCACTGCGCTGCGGGGCATTTCGCTGCAGGTGAAGGCCGGGCAGCTCGTCGCTCTGATCGGCGCCAATGGCGCCGGCAAGAGCACGACGCTGCGCGCGATTTCCGGATTGGTACCGCTGCGTTCCGGACAGATGTTCTTTGACGGCAAGGATATCACCGCGGCGCGACCGCCGCGCGTGCTGGCGAGCGGGATCGCGCATTGCCCGGAGGGGAGGCGCGTGTTTCCGCACATGACTGTCGAGGAAAATCTTGACATGGGCGCCTATCTGCGCAACGACGCGGGCGGGATCGCCGCGGACCGCGACCGCATCTTCACTGAGTTTCCGCGTCTTGCGGAGCGGAAGCGGCAAGCGGCCGGTACCCTGTCGGGCGGCGAGCAACAGATGCTGGCGATCGGCAGGGCGCTGATGTCGCGGCCTCGCCTCGTCATGTTTGACGAGCCGTCGCTTGGGCTCGCGCCGAATATTGTCGAGCGAACGTTTGCCATCATTCGCGGCATCCGCGATGCTGGCACGACCGTTTTACTGGTGGAGCAAAACGCCTTTGCTGCGCTTGAGATGTGCGATCAGGCTTACCTCATCGAGAGCGGTCGCATCGTTCTGTCTGGCGTCGGCGCGGAGCTGATCGCGAACGAGCATGTGCGAAAGGCCTATCTGGGTGGCTGATCCGCCGCGGTCGCTCGGACGGCGATCTGTCCTTTGAGCCGGTTGATCGAAAAGACCTTCGTCTGCGCCAGCATCGGCGGCAATAACGTCAGTATCTATCCTGACATGTGGGTGCAATATGGGCGACTTAAGGTCCGCACCGCCGCTATGACCGTCGCTTGAATCGTTGAGGGCAGCCAATTGTATGCGCAAGTTTCAGCGCAAAGCTGGTGTATGTGCCTAAGGCGCATATTGATTTTTGTCCTCGGTATTACCCTCTTGGCGCACGGCACCTTCGCCGAAGAGGTTCTTCTGGATTTCAATATCCGGGCGCAACCGCTGCCGGCGGCCTTGGAACAGTATGCCGAGATCACTGGTCGCAATATTCTTTATAATAGTGATCTCGTGGTCGGCCGGCGGGTGGCGGCAGTGCAAGGCCGTCTTTCGCCCGATGCGGCGTTGACGAGGTTGCTGGACGGAAGCAAGCTCTCCGCCGTACAGATCACAGCGACCTCGTTCACGTTGGTTTCTGCTCCGGTCGGGCCCACAGTCCTTCCACAGCCCGTAGTGACGGATTACTATGGAAAAATTCAAGTAAGTTTGCATAACGCGCTATGTGGTGCTGGGGCGGGCCGGCCAGGCAACTATCGGATTGGAATGCGTCTTTGGATTGATAGTGCCGGAAGTGTCACGCGCTATGAGCGTCTCAATTCGACCGGCGTATCCGACATCGACGCGGGGATCGATCAGGCGTTGCAGCGTCTGAAGATCGGAGCCCGCCCGCCGGCAGAGCTGACTCAGCCGGTGTCAGTCGTCATTATCCCAAAAGGACCCGGCGTGACGATGTCCTGCGTCGAACCGGCTTCCAGTCACGCCGGAGTGCTGCCGTGACCCAATCGTCTCTGGGGCTGGTGCGACAGTTTCTGCTCGATCGCTATGATGATCTTAAGTATCGATTAACGGTTCGGCTGGGCTCGTCTGATTTGGCTGGGGACGCCTTGCAGGATGCATGGCTGAATCTGCAGCGCGCCAATGCGCTCGGCGCGATCCGCGATCCGGGCAACTACATCTTCGGCGTCGCGATGAATGCCGCGCGGGATCGGATGCGGGATGCCGACAACCGCCTTCTCAGCGCTGCGGAGGTCGAGGGATTGCTACAGATTGTCGATGATGCGCCGGATCCTGCCCAAACGGTAGAGGCGCAGTCGGACTGGCAGGTTTTGATAAGTATCTTGCAGGAAATGTCGCAGCGTCGGCGCGAAATCCTGCTGATGGCCCGGCTGGATGAGATGCCGCGGGCGGAAATTGCACGACGTCTTGGCATTTCCCAGCGTCTTGTCGAAAAGGAACTTCAACTCGCGCAGGAGTACTGCATCGCGCGGCGGCGCCAACGCTCAAAAATAAGAGTGCGGCTTGAGCCTGTGAAAAACGTCTTATCACTGAAGGGCAATGACCTCGGCACGGAGTCGGGTGATCGAGCGCTGCCCGATGAGGGCAGACAACGGCGATGACCGATGCCGGCGATCACGATCTCGGATTGGATCCCCTTGAGCGGGAGGCGGTCGCGTGGGTACGGCGGCTGACCTCCGGGCAAATGACGGTGGCCGATGCCGAAACGTTGAGAGATTGGCGCAGCAGGAGCCCCGCCCACGGGGCTGCCTTTGCAACGGCAAGTCGTCTCTGGAGAGATCTTGAGCCTGCCGGACGGAATTTGCGATGGCAGAGCCGCGTTTCGGGACCAGCGGAGATCGAAGAAAGGCAACGGCCGGCATCACTGAGCCGCCGATATCTGCTGGGGGCAGGGCTGGCGAGTGCAGCAGCAGCGGCGGCCTATGCCTTGGTCCGTCCGCCGTTGGACTTATGGCCATCGCTTACTGAATTGCGCGCTGATTATCGCACCGGCACAGGAGAGCAGCGCGATATCTCGCTGTCGGCGGAAACGTCGGTACGGATGAATACCCAAACCAGTATTGTCATTCGTTCTCTCGAAAGCGATAACGAACGGCTCGAGCTGATCGGCGGTCAAGCATTGTTTTCAACGACTGCCCGCGAAGGACGATCGCTCGCAGTATTGGCGGCCGACCGCTGGATCACCGCCACCGAAGCTCAGTTCGACATTCGGCACCTGCACGGCCGCACGGCCCCGCTGGTCTGCGTCACTTGTATGCAGGGGAGCCTCGCCATCGTGCGGGACAGCGAAACGACGCCGGTGATTCCGGGACAGCAGCTTCGTTATGACAGCAACGGGCCGGCGCGTTTGGAGACAGTTGATCCGGAGATCATATCGGCATGGCAGCGCGGCGTTCTGATCTTTCGCGCCACGCCCCTTTCGGATGTCGTCGAAGAGGTCAATCGCTATCGGCCCGGCCGTATCGTCGTGGTCAATTCAGAACTCGGGCGGTCGCCAGTGAGCGGTCGCTTTCGCATCGATAATCTCAACGAAATTCTGGATCAGATCGCGCGAGCCTTTGGCGCGAAGGTGCGATCGCTCCCGGGCGGACTTGTTTTGCTGAGCTGATCTCCGCCGGTGGTGACCGGTTCGGTGACATGAAACTGTCATAAAAAACCCGTGCGGTTTTCGACGTGGGCCTACGTCAGCTCGGTAGGGACGTGTCTATGCCGCGCCGCGAGGTCGCAAGTATGGGCACGTTCCCGGTGTTGCTGGAGAACCCGTCGTGCCCATTTTCCGTTCGAATGCCCCCCGCTGGACTGCCCACCGTGCAACGCTTCTGGCGGGCATCAGCGTACTGGCCTTGCTGGTCCATGCTGCTCCGGCCGAGGCCCGCCCGCTGGGCTATTACGCGACGACCTCCGCACCAACGATTGCGACCGATGCGGCACTTGCCAATGCGCAACAGGCGGCACAAGCGGCGCAACAGGTCCAGCAATCGCTCAATCGCGCGACGCAGGCGTTGCAGGCGATCCGCAGCCTGCAGGACGCTGCCCGCGCGGCGGCGCAGGGTGTGCCGCATTCCGCGGGGCTGAACATCAATGTTCCGAACGGGCTGACGCCGGGTGGTCTGGTGCCCGATCCGGTCGCCGGATGGAGCGGCGCCAACACGCCGACGCAATCGGTCGCGGGCGGGCGGACCAACGTCAACATCGACCAGACCCGGCAGCAGGCGATCCTGAACTGGAAGACCTTCAATGTCGGATCGCAGACCACGCTGACCTTCGACCAACACGGCAACGCCAACTGGGTCGCGCTCAACCGGGTCGATGCCAACACCGGGCCGAGCCAGATCCTCGGCAACATCAAGGCCGACGGCCAGGTCTATGTCATCAACCAGAGCGGCATCATCTTCGGCGGCGCCAGCCAGATCAATGTCGGCGCACTGATCGCCTCTACCGCCAGGATCACGGATCAGCAGTTCCAGGCCAGCGGCATCTACTCGGCCCAGAGCAACAACGTCTATTTGCCGAGCTTCACCGGCGCCGACGGCAAGGTCGTGGTCGAAAGCGGCGCGCAAATCACCACCAGTGCGCCGGCCACGGTAACGTCAGGCGGCGGATTCGTGCTGCTGATGGGAACGGAAGTGCAAAACGCCGGCTCCATCACCACCCCGAAGGGGCAGGCCGTGTTCGCGGCGGGTGACGACTTCATCCTGCGCAAGGGCTACGGCACCGACGCCAACCAGAATTCCACGACCCGCGGCCTCGAAATCTCTCCCGTCATCGATGCCGGGAGCGCCAGCGGCCGCGTCAGCAACACCGGCCTGGTGTTTGCCCAGCAGGGCGACATCACCATGGCCGGACGCAACCTCCTGCAGGACGGACTCCTGCTGTCGACCACTTCGGTCAACCAGCGCGGCACCATCCATCTGCTGAATTCGGCCAGCGACGCCAGCGGCAATGTCACGCTGACCGCCAACGCCGTCACCGCGATTCTGCCCGAGCTCGATTCCAGCGACACCGCGCTGAATTCGCAGCGCGACGCTCTGATCGCGGCGTCCGGCGGCAACCCGCTGGCGATCGGCCAGTTCGACAATCTCTCGCCATTGGCCGATCGCAAGGACCGCTCGCGCGTCGAGATCGTCAGCGGTGGTACCGTCAACTTCCAGAACAACTCGCTCACGCTCGGGCAAGGCGGCGACGTCGCCGTCAGCGCCGGCAAGCGCGTGTTCGCCGAGACTGGGGCGACCATCGACGTCTCCGGCAGCAGGGGCGTCCTGCTGCCGGTCTCCGCCAACGTCATCAAGGTCAATATCCAGGGGAACGAGCTGCGCGATTCACCGCAGAACCGCGACAGCGGCGCGCTCATCAACCAGGACGTCTGGATCGACGCGCGCGATTTGATCCTGGTGCCGGCGGGAACCGGCGGATACGCCACCGACCGCTACTACACCGCGGGTGGCCTGCTCGAGGTCTCCGGCTATCTCAACACCACCGCGCACAAGATTGGCGAATGGACCGCGATCGGCGGCTCCATCACGCTGGCCGCACCCGAAGTGGTTGCGCAGAAGGGATCGACCTTCAACATCTCCGGCGGCTCGGTCCAGTACGAGGCCGGCTACGTCAGAGAGACGATGCTGCTCGGCAGCGACGGCCGGCTCCACGGCGTCAACGATGCCCGCGCCGACATGACTTTCTACGGCGTTGGAGAGGGCTTCATTCGCAAGCATGAGCGCTGGAACGTCACCGAAGTCTGGACCAGTCCGTTCGGGCGCGGCCGCGAGAGCGTCCGCTGGGAAGAGGGCTACGCGATCGGCCGCGACGCCGGCCAACTGATCCTCTCCACGCCGACCTCGGTCTTCGAAGGCGATATCGTCGCCCAGGTCCTCACCGGCGAGCGTCAGAACAGCGCGCGGCCGGCCAACTCCACCGATGGATACAAGATCGGGCAAAACCAGGCTGCGCTGGCGGGGCAGTTGAACGTCGGCCAGTATACTGGCCAGGGGCTGACCGGTGTCTACGACAGCACCATCGTCGTCGGTGACGTCACTGGTATCACTGCCGGTCTCCGCCCGAGCGACGCGCTGCCCTCCGACCGCAGCAACACCGTCTATCTTGACGCCGGCCTGCTCAACAAGGCCGGCCTTGGCGGCCTCAGCGCCGTCAGCGGCAAGAGCATCTCGATCGATGCACCGCTGACGCTGGCCAACGGCGGCCAGGTCAATCTGCAGGCGCCTCTCGTCGAACTCAACGCGGATGTCACCGCCCATGGCGGCAGCGTGTCGCTCGGCAATATCATGCATGCATTGCCGGTGCCGGGAGGGAACGTGCTCTGGTGGGCGCTGACCGACGCCAACGGCAAGGCCAACGTTGTGATCAACGCGACGGTTGACCTGAGCGGCCTGTGGACCAATGCTTCGAACGGCGCTGACGACAATTCGCGGCTCGCTTATCTCGACGGCGGCGACCTGACGATTTCGACCACCCGTGCGATCACGCTCCGGGCAGGCTCCGTCATCGACGTCTCCTCCGGCGGCGCCATTCTTGCCAACGGGAAGACGCGGGGCGGCTCCGGTGGCGATGTCAGCCTGCTGACCAATGACTATTCGCATTTTGCGGACTCGGAATTCATCGGCGCCGATCTATCGTCGCCGCTCGCGCTTGATGGCAAGATCCGCGGCTATGGTTTCAATGGCGGCGGCACGCTCACCATCAATGCGGGACAGTCTGTCGTCATCGGTCAGGCCACATCGGGATCAGGTGCACAGCTGGTGCTGGCGCCTGATCTTTTCGAGACAGGCTTCACCCGTTACGACATCCGCAGCACGTCGGGCATGACCATCGCTGACGGCACCAACGTTGCGCCCGTGGTGCCGGTCTATCGTTTCACGTCGGCGAGCTACAGTGCGCCGACCGGGACCGCCACGGCAGCCGCCGCGGAGACCTGGTTGCCGCCGACTTATCTCGACGATTCCGTTGCGAGCAAATTGACCCAGCGCGTCGGGGCCGATCTGACGCTGACGAGCCTATATGATTTCGACATGCGGCCGGGGTCCTCGATTTCGCTCGATCCAGGCCGTGCCGCGACGATCTACGCCAATCGCCAGACCACGATCGATGGCAACATCACGGCGCACGGCGGCAAGATCCTCATCACCAGCCTGCAGGACCAGCCGGGCGACATCCGTTACAACCAGGGCAATGGCATCTACACGCGGACCCGGTCGATTTGGATCAGTGATGACGCCACGCTCGACGTTTCGGCGCGTGCAGTGACAGCGACGGGCACAAGCGGCATGACCTATGGGGTCGTGCCGGACGGCGGTTCGATTGCGCTCGGCGGCACCGGCGCGACGGACAAGTACGGATATCTGATTCCAAGCAATGCCTTCGTGATCATCCGCCCGGGCGCTGTGCTCGATGCGTCCGGGACCTCGGCGTTGCTCGATATCTCGTCCGGCGGCGGCCTGCAGCGGGCGCAGGTGGCAAGCGATGGCGGTACCATCGCCCTTTATTCGGGGCTCGGCATGTACATCGACGGGACGCTGCGCGCCGCGGCCGGCGGCATCGGCGCCTCGGGCGGCACGCTCCTGCTCGCCGCGATCAGCCCTCTGTATTATGCGGCGCCCGCCAGTCCGACCAATCCTTATGGGATTGGCGACATACCGGCTGACATGCAGACGATGCGCAATCTCACGATCACGCAGCATCAGCGGCCGAGCGGACTTGCATCCAACCTCGCGCCGGGCGAAGCCGACCCGACGCTCAAGGTCGGCGAGGCTGCCATCAGTGTCGATCAGATTCACGCAGGCGGTTTTGATGCACTGTCGCTGTTCACGCGCGACCTGTTCGTGTTCAACGGCAATGTCGATCTTGCGATGAATCGCAGCATTGCGCTGACCGGCGGCATTCTGAGCGCGGCCGTCGATGCCCAGCATATCACCGTCAACCTGACGGCGCCCTATGTAAACCTGACCGGCTGGCACGGCTTCGATCACGGTTCATTCGCGGGCTATGATCCTGCGCTCAACGTCTCAGGTTCGAGCATGAACACGGCTGCGGACTCGACATTCACGGTCTCGGCCAGCCTGATCGACATTTCTGCCGATGTTCGTTTCGGTGTGCACGGGCTGCACGGTATGGGCTACATCAGCGTTCCGGATCCAAACAGCGGCGTATTGGCTCCAATTCTTCCCGTGGATGCGCCCGGCTTCAAGCACGTCACGCTGCAGAGCACCGGCGATGTGCGCTTTGGCTCCGGCAACGTTGTCACGCCCGGCGATCTGACGATCCAGGCTTCACAGCTCTATCCGCTGAGCAACGCGACCGCGACCGTGACGGTTGGCCAGGTCTTGGGGCCGAATGACAGCATAACGACTGATCTCGATACCGTGCTGACGATTCGCGGCAATGGCGGGCCAGTGCCGGATGTTCCTCCCACCGTTTTCGGAAAACTTGCATTCGTCGCAGCCACGATCGATCAGGGCGGCGTCGTGCGTGCGCCGCTGGGGGCGGTGTTGCTGAACAACAATTACGGCCTGAACGCCAACGTGCCGCCCGCGACGGTGATTTTCCGCGCCGGCAGCATCACGTCGGCCAGCGCGAACGGGCTGACGTTGCCGTTTGGCGGCACCTCGGATGGTATTGCCTACCAAGGTGCGGACGGCACGCTGGTTGACCTTGGCCTCCAGAAAAGCGTGAACGGCAACGTCATCATCACGACCGGCATCTCGGTGCTGGCCACGTCGATCGTGGGTGAGAAGGGCGCGATCCTCGATCTCTCGGGCGGTGGCAACCTGACGGGGGCCGGCTTCATCAGCGGCCGCGGCGGCTCGGTCGACGTGTTGAGGACGGCGCTCGTCAACGCCAATCCGGTGAACAGCTACAGTTCGGCAAACGCGAAGGTCTATGCCATCGTGCCGGGCTACGCGTCGGCCTACGCGCCTGTGATCGCAACCAAGGGCGCCGGCGATCCGGCGATCGGCCAGCAGGTCACGATCCCCGGCGGCGTGGCGGGGCTGCCGGCCGGGACGTACACGCTCATGCCGTCGAGCTATGCGCTGTTGCCCGGTGCCTTCCGTGTCGAGCTCGGAGCGACGAGCAATACGGTCGTCTCGCCGGTCAGCATGGCCAACGGCTCGATCGTGACGTCAGGCTATCTCGGCGTCGCCAACGCGGGCATTCGGGATGCGTTGCCGACGCAACTGATCCTGACATCTGGTCGAACGGTGCGAAGCTATTCTCAATACAATGAGATGAGCTACAGCGAGTTCGCGCGCAGCCAGGCCGCGACCTTCGGTGCCGTCCGGCCGCGTCTGCCGGAAGACGGCAAGGTGCTGGAGCTGATGCTTAACGCATCTTCGGGCAGCGGAAAATCGCTCTCGTTCCAGGGCACCACCTTGTTCGGCGGCATCAGCGACGGTATCTCCGGCAGTCTGTTCGTCTCTTCCACGGTATATGGAGGGCAGATCGACATCACCGCGCCCGGCGCGGCGCCGATCGCCGGCCATACGTCGATCTCGAGCGATGCTATCAATGCCTTCAATGCCGACACCTTGCTGATCGGCGGTTACAGCACGTACTACAACGATACGTCGAGGGGCACCGGCGGACGCATCTACTTTTCGAGTGAGTCCTCTGTGAACATTCTCGATGGCGCCGCCGTGCGCGCTGGCCAGGTGTTCCTCGTCGGCAAGAACATCGATGTCGCAAGCGGTGCCACGATCGACACCCGCGGCCTCGGTGCGCGCGGGCTTGATTCGAGCCTGGGTTACATGTTTGGCAACGTAACGTCAGAGGCCAACTCGTCCTTGTTTGCGAGTGCGCCGGCGGTCCTGGCCGTCGCAAACGGCACGTTCAATTTCCTGCCCGTGGTCGGAGCGGGTTCGATCAACATCGACAGCGGCGCCACGCTGCTTACCGATGGCAGCATCGTGCTCGCCGCTCCTGGTTCGCTCACGATGGGCAACGTCAATTTCGGTGCGCGTTATCTGACCGTGACGCAGGATGTAATCAATGCGGGTACCGACGCGGCGCTCGCCGCGGCACAGGCCGCGGGTCAATTGCCGTCAGGCTGGAATTTGACGCAGGCCGCACTCGACAAGCTGCTGCATCCTTCGACAACCGCGGGCGTCCCGGCGCTTGAGCAGCTCACGTTGACGGTTGGGGGCTCCTTCAACCTCATCGGCAGCGTTGCGCTCGACGCGCGCGGTCAGTCCGCTGGCAGCAAGGAGGTGCAGTTCGTCATCAACACGCCGGCGATCTACGGCCTCGGGAACGCTGGCGACACTGCGAGCATCACCGCAGATACCCTGATCTGGAACGGCATCCGGACCGGCAACGGCCTACCCGACACGGGCGGCGTGCCCTATGGGAGCAAGGCGCCGGCAGCGGTTGTGCCGGGCGGCCCGGGGACGGGCAGCGGAACGCTCAACATCGCCGCCAAGGACATCGTCTTCGGCTACGACGCCAACAGCCGGATCACCGATGGCGCGACGCTCGAACGCCTCGCGCTCGGATTTGCCAACGTCAATGTCTCGGCCAGTGACAGGATCTCCGCCAATAGCGACGGCTCGCTAAAGGTCGGGCTGTCAAAGGATGGTTCCGGCAATCTGCAGGGCGGCAACCTTACTCTCACGACGCCACTGTTGACTGCGACAGGCGCCGCAACGATGGCCTATAACGCTGGTGGCGTGGTTCGCGTTGTCGCGCCTGCGGGTGGTGCGGCCGCGACCGGCGCAATCGCGGATCTTGGCGGCACGGTCTCCATCAGCGGTGACACCATATTCCTTGACACCGCGGTTGCTTTGCCAAGCGGCAAGCTGACGTTGAGCGCAACGAACAACATCGATCTCGGCGCCAACGCGGTGATCGACCTTTCCGGGCGCAGCACCACCTTCTACGACGCCACCAAATATAGCTGGGGCGGCGATCTGATACTGCAAAGCGCCCATGGCAACATCGCGCAGGCCGCCGGTTCGAGCATTGATGTGACGGCGGCGAACAACGACGCCGGGACCATTATGGCGACCGCCACTGACGTGGCGCACGGTCTCGTGCAACTCGGTGGCACGCTGAAGGGGGCTGCGACCGGCGGCTACAATGACGGCCAGATCAGCATCGCGGCGCAAAATCTCGGCGACTTCGCGGCACTGAACCTGAAGCTGAACGACTCCGGCTTCTTTGGCGCGCGCACCTTCAACATCAAGCAGGGCAACCTCGTTGTCGGAAACGAGGTGAGGGCACACAACGTAACCATCTCCGTGGATGGCGGCAGCCTGACGGTCAATGGCACCATCGATGCCAGCGGCGCCAAGCCCGGCAATATCCGTCTTGCGGCGCGGGACGATGTCACACTTGCATCCTCGGCCGTCTTGGATGCCCACAGCACCGTTCTGCAGACCGACAGCTACGGTGCTCCGATCGAGGCGAACAACACGGCGCACGTTGAACTCACGACAAAGAATGGCACGTTGACATTGTCGCCGGGCGCCACCATCGACATGCGCGTCACTGATCCTGCAAATGCTGACGGATCAGGCAACCCGATTGCCTATGGTCATCTCGAACTCAACGCGCCCCGGATCGGAACGGCCTCCGGTACCAGCGCAACGGGTAGCGACGGACCGGCCAACGCCACAGGCGACAGCATCGCTGTTTCCGCGACGGGACCGCTCAACATCGTGGGCGCCTCGAGCATCGCGCTGAACGGGTTTGCGACTTACAAGAATGCGCCAGTCGATCCGAACGATGCCAATGGCCAGATCATCGATCAGGATTGGCTCGATCTCGTCAACCAGGACAGCAAAACCTTCATCAGTAACATCTATGGCGGCAACGTCGCCGGCGGTCAGTTGACCGATGAGCTGAAGACCAAGATCGCCGGGCTGCTCGATGCCAAATACAACTCCGGATTCCATGTCCGGCCCGGCGTCGAAATCCAGAGCAAGACCCCGAACGGTAATCTGTCCACGTCAGGCGACATCGATCTGTCCGGTTACCGTTATGGACCGAACGTGACGTCGGTTCGCGGCTCAGGCGAACCGGGCAAACTCGTCGTTCGCGCCGGGGGCAATCTCAACATCAACGGCAGCATCAACGACGGCTTCGCGCTGCCGCCGGACTCGCCGGATGCACTCACCACGCTGCTTGCCCCGGGCACGCTCACGGACACCTATACCGTAACGGATAGCGGCGCAATCTTGACACGCGGATCCAGTCTTCCGAACACCGGTAGGATCAACATGGCTCTGCCGCTCGCCGGCACCGAGGTCGACGATACCCCGCTATTGTCGAATCCAGTTCCCGTCGATCTCGTTTTGACGGCGGAGTTCGACCCCCTCCCGGGCAGGAAGCTTATGGCGGGCACAATCTACAATCCGGACGGGACCGTGATGTATAAGGCCGGCGATACTATCCCGGCGACGACATGGCCTATCGGCACCAAGGTCTCCGCTGGAGTCTACTTCAATAGGATATTGGTGAACACAAGCTTCCCCTGGTTCGTTAACGGCACTCTTCCGCCGGGCGCCGATCTGAGTATTTTCGGCGGCTATACTTTCACGCAGGATACAGTAATGCCGGCGGGTACGGTGTTGCCGGTTGGAACGGTTGTCGTCAGCTTGACCGCTGCAGGCGATCGGAAGGTGTGGGCGACGTCGCCGATGCTGGCGCCCGGCACGCAATCCTGGTCGATGCGGCTTGTGGGTGGTGCCGATCTTGGTAGCGCCGACGGCCGGATATTGCAGACATCGTCAAGCCTTGCAGGCGCGGGCAATGTCGTGCTCTCCGATCCCTTCACCGTGAACCTGCAGGGCACCGGAAGCCCAAGTGCCGGCTTCAGCGTCGTGCGCACCGGTACGGGTGATCTCGAAATCCTCGCTGGTGGCAACTACACGCAAAGTTCACCGTTCGGCGTCTACACGGCTGGCACCGCGGTCGCCGAAACAGGAACGCCGGCCAATGATCCATTCAACGTCGCCCGCGGACGCATGCCTGATGGGACCGTGCTTGGTGCGGCCAATTCGGCCTATGAGGCCACGCTCAACTCGCAATTCATGTATTATATCGAGCACGGCGGTGATTTCCTGCTGACGGCGCAAGGCGATATCAGCGGAAATCAGACGAAGGAGTCGGCCGTGGTGGGCGACTGGCTCTGGCGGCAGGGCGGCGCCGGACTTGGCCAGGCGACAGCCTGGGGCACCAACTTTGGCAGCTATACCGCAGACCTCGAGAGTTCGAAATCGTTGCTAAAGCTGTCGGGCTTCTCGGGCATGGGGGCACTCGGCGGCGGCAATGTCACGCTGCGGGCGGGCGGCGACATCGGTAATGCCGGACGGGGTGTTGTCGTTGCCGTCGGCGGCAGCGGACGTGTCATCGATGGTCGTCTTGTTCAGACCGGTGGCGGAACGCTGTCGGTGAGGGCGGGCAATAGCATCGGTGGCGGCGGCAACCAGTTTGTTGATCTGCGCGGCGACATTGGCGTCACGGCCGGCAATTTCGGCAGCCTGAATGCAACAAATTTCGGCTACTCTCTTGATGATCCGCGGCCGCTCAATTTGCTCGTGCCTTACGCAATGATCAAGGTCTCGGGCGGATCGTTCGCACCGGGGGATGGTGCCGTCGACATTCGCGTCCGCGGTGATCTCTCCGTCGGCGACATCATCGATCCCGGCCGCGCCGGCGTTAATCAGCAGACGGACGCCAGCACGTCAGTCGGGGCCGGTCAGGGCGTCGCCTGGTTCACGCTCTGGACGGCACGGACGGCGGTCGATCTGTTTGCGGCAGGCGGCGACGTGTCGCCGCTATCCGATACCGGCGGATTGGTACCGCAATCCAAGACGCTTTTCCTGCCATCGATCCTGCGGGCCACTGCGGCGAACGGAAGCATCTATCTCAACGGCGGCAACGAGATGTTGCCGTCGCCGTCCGGGCAGGTTGAGTTGCTGGCGCGAGGATCGGTCATTCAGGTCGGCCTCGGCGGGGACACGCTCGGCTTCGGCCCGCTCTCGACCTCGTTGTCATCTCTTGCCACGCCGTTCAATCCTGGCTGGGCGCTGCTCCAGGGGACCAATCAGTGGGCCCTTGTCGATTCGAATTATTGGGGTGATCCCAACTCGCCGGTCGACGCCCCCGGAGGCTGGCGCGCGTACCGGTACGACTATAATTCGCAAGGGCACGCCTATGATGGACCAGGTGGCTATCCATTCGTGTTCGGACCGAACACCGTGACCGATGCCAGTGCACTCGGCGGCCCGCTATCGCGTATCTATGCCGTCGACGGCGATGTTCTCGGTATTCGCTATGGCGAGATCTTTACCAGCAGCCAGTTTATCAACGGCAGGACCGTGACAACGGACAATTACCGCGCGGCGAAGCCGGTGCAGATCTTCGCTGGCGGCGACATTGTCAGTGTAAAGGGACTGATCCTGCAGGACGATCCGACCGCCGTTTCGATGATCGTCGCGCAAGGCAGCGTCATTTATCCCAGCCTTGATGTTGCAGGCCCCGGCACGCTCGAGGTGACGGCGGGCAAGAACATCTATTTTGGATCGACGGGAAACATCGAGAGCATCGGTCCGTTGATGACAGGCGATAACCGCCTGGGTGCCAACGTGGTGCTGCAGGCCGGAGTCGGTGCGGGCGCGCCGGGTGTCGGGCAGGTGGATTGGACCGGCTTTGCCAAGCTCTATCTCGATCCGGCCAATCTCGTTGGTCCAGGCGCGCTTGCCAATCAACCCGGCAAGGTCGCCAAGACCTACGACCAGGAGCTTTTACAGTGGCTCAAGGACCGCTTCGGCTATGCCGGAGCGTCGGAGGGTGCGCTGAGCTTCTTCCTGACCCTGCCGGGTGAGCAGCAGCGGGTCTTCCTGCGGCAGGTCTACTACGCCGAACTGACGGTCGGCGGCCGCGAATACAACGATCAGGCGGGTCCGCGCCACGGCTCTTATCTGCGCGGACGCAATGCCATCGCAGCACTCTTCCCCGCGGAGGACGCCTATCGCGGCGACATCCGGCTGTTTACCGCCGCCTCCGGGGTCGGAGCGAAGGTCAACAGCGGTTATGTGCACACCGATCGCGGCGGCGACATCCAGTTCCTGGCGCCGGGCGGCCTAGTCACCATCGGCACCGAAGGGCTGGCGCCGGGAGCCGATGCGGGTCTGATCACCCAGGGCAACGGCGACATCCAGATCTATTCGAAGGGGAGCATCCTGCTCGGCCTGTCGCGCATCATGACGACGTTCGGCGGCAATATTCTCGCATGGTCCGCCGAAGGCGACATCAACGCCGGCCGTGGATCGAAAACCACGGTGATCTTCACCCCGCCGCGCCTCGTCTACGACAACTATGGCAATATCAGTCTCTCGTCGCAGGCTCCCTCCACGGGCGCTGGCATCGCGACGCTCCAGCAGATCCCTGGAATGCCGCCCGGCGACGTCGACCTGATCGCGCCGCTCGGCATCATCGATGCGGGCGAGGCGGGCATCCGTTCCTCGGGCAACGTCAACCTGGCGGCGCTGCAGATCCTCAACGCCGCGAACATCCAGGCCCAGGGCAATGTCACCGGCGTTCCCACGGTGCAGGCGCCGCCGGTCGCGGCATTGGCCTCCAGCAATAACATGACGGCAGCGACGCAACAGGTTCAGCCGACCGCGCCCAGCAACAATGATCGTCCTTCGATCATTATCGTCGAGTTCTTGGGCTATGGCGGCGGCGACAAATCGATGCCTGAAGATACCGACCGAGGTGATACGCGTGACCGACGGAGCGAGAACCAGACGCGTTACGACCCCAACAGCATGTTCCAGATCGTTGGCAGCGGCGAACTTACTGACGAGCAGAAAAAGTTGCTGACGGGCGAAAAGACGGAAACGGCTCATTGATCCGCAATTGTTGCCGTTGCCCAGGCCTTCTTCACGCTCAAGTTTGTCCATGATGGGCTGGGCGGACCCGCAGTTGCTCTAGCGGGCCAGCGCAACATCAGGCAGGTCGTCCCCATCACCGCTGTGGCGAGCACGGTCGACCAAAGCGCGGCGTCGCTGGCCAGTCCGACGTAGCGCTGGCCGAAGGTCGGGAAGTACCACGTTATCGGGCCTTATGACCGCTTTCTGCCGGCTGCACAGAGAGAGTTTCCGCCTATCGTTCCGTCATGCGAACACTCGGGCTGGACCGCTGCGTCATCGTCCAGCCAAGCATCCGGTGCGCTATCGTGCCATGCCCGGCGACGGCGATGTGCTCGATGCCTTGTGGGCGTGGCTGCCGGACGAGCAAACCGTGAGACACGTGCTCGTAGAAAATCCTGAAAAGCTCTATGGCTTCGCCGCAAAGCCGTGACCATCATGCCATGTAAGCCGAGTTGCGCAGAAAGATTAGACGTGACAGAACCAAACAGGTGCCCCCCATGGAAGAGCGCTCCGAGTTAGCGGAAAGAATTCTCGATCAAACGGCCGATGCGGTGATTTACGCCGATCGCTCCGGCACGATTGCCCGCTGGAATCCCGCCGCCACCGCGTTGTTTGGCTATTCGTTGGAGGAGGTGCTCGGCCAAAGCCTGATCATCCCGGAGCATCTGCGGGCCGCGCATTGGCGCGGCTTTGAGGCCGCAATGACTGGCGGCGTCATGAAGCTTCAAGGCAAGCCCACGCTGACCCGCGCCTTGCACAAGAGCGGACGCAAGGTCTACGTTGAGATGACATTCGCGATCGTCAAGGACAGCGCCGCTGGCGAAGTGCTTGGCTCGGTTGCCGTGGCACGAGACGTGACCGAACGCATCGAACGAGAGCGTGCCGCGACCCGTGCCTCCTGAGATGTTCGCAGATGCCACTTTCAACCGGCCCGGCAGGATCGTTGATGCGTCCGTGATAGCCAAGTTTTCTTGGACGTCCGGCAATGCCGCCATCGACGCTGCGTCAATCACGGCCCTCTAAGGCACCCTTGATCGAGGCGGGGGCCTGCGCGAAAACGAGGAAGTCTGCTATGCGGTTGTCTAGAGTCGCTGTTTTGATGCTTAGCGCTGTAGCTACAGGCTCAATGTCCGTATCTGTAGCGATGGCCGCTTCTGACTGTCCCAGATTACTGGAAGTAGCGGATTGGGGCGAGAATTCGACCGGCGACATTAGCGTCACCTCTGGAGAAAGTTGCCTATTTCCGATTACGATACGCGGCACGGTGAGTAGCTCGGACATTTCACAGAAGCCGGCGCACGGCAGCTTGAAAAAGCTTAACATGACGACTTACGAATACAGGGCGAAGGCTCGGTATAAGGGAAGCGATACCTTTGCCATCAAAGCAGTGGGACAGGGGCCGACGGCTTCTGGCACATCGGTAATCACTGTGCACGCGACGATCAAATAGCGTTGCGCGGGTCCACAGCGCCAGTGCCCGCACCGGGTTGCCGGTGTAACCCCACAATAGAGATTAGCGCCAACCAAGCGCGGGAGCGATGTGAGTCAGGATCGCCTCGATGACGTGCGCGTTGTAATCCACGCCGAGCTGATTGGGCACGGTCAAGAGCAGCGTGTCGGCCTCCGCGATAGCTTCGTCCTTGGCCAACTGCGCAATCAGCACGTCCGGCTCGGCGGCATAGCTGCGGCCGAAGATTGCTTTGGTTTTTTCGTCGATGAAGCCGACCTGGTCCGCGTCCTGACCACTGTGTCCAAAGTAGGCGCGGTCCCGGTCGTCGACCAGCGCGAAGATGCTGCGGCTGACTGACACGCGAGGCTCGTGCTTGTGACCAGCCGCGCTCCAGGCCTCGCGGAAAGCCCGGATCTGGTTGGCTTGCTGGACGTGGAACGGCTCTCCGGTCTCGTCGTCCTTCAGGGTGGAGCTTTGCAGGTTCATGCCCAGCTTGGCCGCCCAGACCGCGGTGGCGTTCGACCCGGCGCCCCACCAAATGCGGTCGCGCAAGCCTTCCGAGTACGGCTCGAGGCGCAAGAGGCCTGGAGGGTTCGGAAACATCGGATGCGGATTGGGCTTTGCGAAGCCCTCGCCGCGCAGCAGCTCGAGCAGGATCTCCGTATTGTGCCTGGCCATGTCGGAAGCGGTCTCGCCGTCGCGTGGAACGTAGCCGAAGTAGCGCCACCCATCGATAACCTGCTCGGGTGATCCGCGGCTGATGCCGAGTTGCAAGCGCCCGCCGGCAATGAGGTCGGCCGCGCCCGCATCCTCGGCCATGTACAGCGGGTTCTCATAGCGCATGTCGATGACTGCCGTACCGATCTCGATCCGGCGGGTCTTGGCGCCTACGGCTGCCAGCAACGGAAACGGCGAGGCGAGCTGACGAGCGAAATGATGCACACGGAAATACGCACCGTCCGCTCCCAACTCTTCGGCGGCAACGGCAAGATCGATGGATTGCAGAAGGGCGTCGGATGCCGATCGCGTCTGCGATTGCGGTGAAGGCGTCCAATGCCCGAACGATAGAAAGCCGATCTTTTTCATAGACATTCAGTGTAAACCCTTGGGACGCATGTTCGAGGTTGCTGCCCGTTGGCAATCCGGATCAGATGCGCGCGATCGCGTGAACGCCCTGTGCGCACGATCCGCCGCAGCAGGTTGCGAGCGTCGATAGCATCATTGACCTATATTTTGATACATTCGATGAGGCAATATCCCGTCGTCATGGCCTGCGGTGCCGTAGAACGTGTCGAATTTAGTCTGCAGAATGGACAATAGCGAGATGAATGAACAGACCCCGCATGGCCCGCGGAGCACGCTGCTGGCGGTTGAAGATACCGAATTTCTGCTTCGCGACGAGATGCGATCGATCCGCTTTGCCCTCGAATATGCCAAAGCCGAACTCGCGTTGCGGGATTGGGGGATCCGCTCGACTATCATTGTTTTTGGCAGCGCGCGTGTGCCGTCTCCGGAGCAGGCCGCGGCCGCCGCCGAAGCGGCTCGGACGGAGACCGAGAAGAGGGTGGCCGAGAGATTGCAGCAGCAAACCGAGTTCTACCAAGTCGCGCGCGAATTCGGGCGCATCGCTTCGCAGCGCGGCGGCGCCTTCGATCCCAAGAACCGGTGGCGCGACAATGTTGTCGCTACTGGCGGCGGCCCCGGCATCATGGAGGCGGCAAACCGAGGCGCGTCCGACGTCGGTGCTCCAAGTATCGGATTCAATATTACCCTGCCACATGAGCAGATTCCCAATCGCTACATCACGCCAGAGCTCAGCTTCCGATTTCACTACTTCGCAATGCGAAAAATGCACTTGGCCATGCGTGCGAACGCTCTGGCGATTTTTCCCGGCGGTTTCGGAACCATGGACGAGATGTTCGAGGTGCTGACGCTGCAGCAAACGCAGAAGGCCCCTCCAGCGCCCATTGTGCTGTTCGGCGAGAGCTATTGGCGCAAAATCATTAACTTCGAGGCCCTCGTCGAGGAGGGCATGATTTCTGCGGCCGACCTCGGTCTCTTTGAATTTGCGGAGACCGCGGAAGACGGTTGGGCCTCACTGGTTCGCCGTGGCTTGCGTGCGCATGGTACTACCCCAGCCGGTTGATCGGCGACGGACGGCGCGGAGCAAACGGTATCCGCTTTTCCGGATCATGCTCTAGTCGTGCAGGAGCATGTCGCCCGCCACCGGATCGCTGACGCGCACGCGTTCTGCCTTCGATGCAATTTGCAAGTCAGACCTTTCCGCGAGGGGGAGGGCGCAGGCTGAATCGTCGTCACGAGGTTGCCGCGGCAACAGCAGCAAGATTGAACCTGTCAAAACCAGGGCCGCAAGCCGGATTGCGATCACACCCAGCAAGACATCCGATCCGCTTGCGGCAGAATGATTTTTCATCATCGCAGCATGACCGACACGGGTAGGCTGGACAATCTGGAAATACCGGCGACTGCCTTCGCCAGGAACGAAGGCTTATCGCGATTGTCTGACTGCGACGGTGCACTTCAGGCTCGACACGCATCCGTCTAGCTCGCCAGATCTCGTCGGCGCAGTCGGCAATATGTTAGACCCAGCCACCATCGACGATGTAGTTCTGGTTGGTGCAGGCGCCGCTGTCGTCGGCGGCGAAGAAGAGGACGACGCGGGCGATGTCGTCCGGCACCAGCTTGCGCTTAAGGCATTGCCGCTGCATGATTTCGGCCTCACCTTCGGGCGTCAACCACAGATCCTGCTGTCGCTGGGTCATGATCCATCCGGGCAGGATGGAATTGACCCGCACATTGTTGGGCCCAAGATCGCGGGCGAGCGCACGGGTTAGGCCCTGAACCGCCGACTTGGCGGTGGTGTAGCAGGGCATGTTGCCCTGGCCGATTACCCAACTCACCGAGCCGATATTGACGATCGAACCGCCCCCTGCCTGGATCATATCCGGCGCGACCGCCTGGGCGCTAAAGAACTGATGTTTCAGATTGACCGCGATCCGCTCGTCCCAGTATTCCGGCGTGACGTCCTCGATCGCGTGACGGTCGTCGCGGGCCGCGTTATTGACCAGGATGGTGATCGGTCCGAACGCCTCGCGGACGCCTGCGACCGCGCGTTTCAGGGCGGCGATGTCGCGCAGATCGGCGTGCTCGAAGTGCACACTCGCATGCGCCGGCAGGCTGGCCAGTAGCCGCTGTGAGGCCTCCACATCGATGTCGATGAAACCGACCCGCGAGCCTTGGCTGACGAACCGGCGGACGATGGCCTCGCCGATGCCGGAACCGCCGCCGGTCACCAGTACAGTCAGGTCCTTGAGACTTGGATAGATGGCGCCCTGCATTGGCATCCTCTCGATTTTGCGCCTGAAGGGCGTCGGTTGCGTTGGCTGCGGCTCAAACAAGGGCCACGGCTCCCGGTGTTCACTCGGTCGTCTCGATGTGGCTTCGGTCCACGACCCGCAGCGTCCGCCGCACCATGCCGTCGACAATTGCCGCCGACTCGCTTGGACGCACATATATTGCCGTGGACTTGAGCAGCCACGGTAACACAGCCTGGTCGAGCCGCTCCTCATAGGCGCGGCGCATCATGTCAAATGCCTGCAGGCCGGGGCCCGCCAGGATGACATGGTGCGGGCGCAGCACCGATATCGTTGCGGCGACCGCCTCTGCAAGCGCGTGGCCCGCCTGCCGGAATAAGTGCTCGAGACGGGGATCGCCGCCCAGTGCTCGCTCGCGTAGCAGAGCCATCTGCGCCTCGGACGGCTGCTGCGACGCCGCCGGCGGCAGGTCGAGAAAGGTGCGGGCGTCGCGGTAGAGCGCATAGTCGGCGAGATAGGCCTCGATGCAGCCGCGCTGGCCGCAGCGGCATTGCGGACCGTTCGGCGCCAACTTGACATGGCCGATCTCGCTGCCGGCGCCGGCGCCCCAGCGCGCTTCACCGTCGACAACGACGCCCATCCCGACGCCGTGGCCGACCATGATCGTGGCCGAGAGGCCCTGCGCCAGTGCCGGCTCCGCGGCTGCGAGGGCCAGCGCAACTGCGACAGCGTCGTTCGCCATCACGACCTCGACCCCGAATGCCTGACGCATCGGCTTCGCCAGATCGATGTCGGTGACCGACAGCGCCGGGCTCCACAGATGCCGTCCGGTGTCGGCGTTCACGATGCCCTGCAGCGCAATCCCGATTCCCAACAGCCGATGGCGCGGCGTTGCCGTCGCGTCAAGCATAGCATCGATCTGTGCGATCATGAGATCGCACAACGCATCTGCATCGAGAGCGCGCGTCGTGAGTGCAAGTCGCGATTGCGCCAAGCCAGAGCCACTGAAGTCCGCGATCAGTGTCTCAATCAGGTTCATGCGTAGCGAGACCGCAATGATGCGGCCAAACTCCGGGTTCAGGGTCAGCAGTACCGCCGGCCGGCCACGGCGACGGCCATTCGGCCCGTCCGCATCCTCTTCGTCGGTATCGTCGGGCCACGACGTTGCCGCCCCGGCGTCGGTCTCGGCCTCGCACAACAGTTCTTCCGCTATCAGTCTCGACGTTATGGCCGAAATGGCCGCGAAGCTCAGCCCCGTGCTGCGGGCGAGCTCCACGCGCGGCAATGGTCCCTGACGTCGCAAGACTTCGACGAGGCGGCCGCGATTCGATCCGCGGGCCACGCTTGAAGCACGTCTCGGCGGCTCGGGCTGCTCATCCATGCGGCCATTTTAATTCGTTCAGTGAAATTAATCAACGTGTGAGACGCAGGAGATGGCCAAAAAGAACAATGAAGGCTACCTTATCGTACCAATTATACTATCGTTGCGCGAGAAGATCGGCAACAACATCCTTGACTCGAGATTTTGTTCCGATAATTTATTCGCAGTGTAAACAAAATAAGGCGCAAGAAGCGCCGTGCGTGGATCCCCTCATACCGGGGTGACGACAGGGAGGTGCACATGAAGAGCTCAATGAAGACATTGATCGTGCCGCTGCTGGCGGGCGCAGCCGCGCTCGTGATGGCTACTGGGGTGGTGCAGGCGCAGCAGAAAAAGACAATCGCGCTGGTGACCAATGTCGCGGCTGACTTCTGGACCATCGCCGGCCGCGGGCTCGAGAAGGCGCAGAAGGAGCACCCGGAATACAATATCGAGTTGATCGTCACCAACGATGGAACCGCGGCGGGCCAGCGGCGCGAGTTGGACGACCTGCTGGTACGCGGCGTCGCCGGCATCTCTATCTCTGTAGACGATGCGCCGCACGCAACCGAACAACTCAACAAGGTTGCGGCCAAGACCGTGTTGATCACGACGGACAGCGACGCGCCGCAGAGCAATCGTCTCGCCTATATCGGCACCGACAACGTCGCGGCTGGGCGGCAGGCGGGCGAGGAGATCAAGAAGGCGCTGCCGAACGGCGGCAAGATCGCGCTGTTTGTCGGAACGATGGACGCTGATAACGCCCGCGAGCGTGTGCAGGGTATCAAGGAAGCGATCGCCGGCACCAAGGTCGAGCTGGTCGACGTGTTCACCGACCAGGTGGACTTCGCCAAGGCTAAGGCGAATATGGAGAACGTACTCGTCAAATATCCCGACATTGCGCTGTTGTCCGGCCTGTGGAGCTACGAGACACCGCTGGTCTATGACGCGGTGAAGGCAGCGGGCAAGGTCGGCAAGGTGAAGATTGTCGGCTTCGACGAGGACCAGCGCACGCTGCGGGGCATTTCCGACGGCACGATCGAATCCACGGTCGTGCAGCAGCCGTACGAGTTCGGCTATCTCTCCGCCACCAACATCATCAAAACGCTGAACGGCGACAAGTCCTGGATCCCGTCGGACAGCAAGCTGATCGTGCCGACCAAGGTGATCAGCAAGTCCAACGTCGCGGAGTTCACCGCATCTCTGAAGGAACTGCTGAAGAAGTAACTTCAGTATGCTTCACCGCCGGGCTGCCACAGGCGGCCGGGCGTTGTGCGGGAGGAAACGCCAAATGGCGGAAACGCTGCTTGAACTTGCCGGGATCAGCAAGACTTATCCCGGTGTCAGGGCCCTCGACAACGTCAACCTGCGCGTGTACCGCGGCGAGGTGCTGGGCCTGATCGGCGAGAACGGCGCTGGCAAATCGACGCTGATGCGTGTGCTGGGCGGCGTGATCGCGCCGAGCGAGGGCGTGATCCGCATCGGCGGCAACGACCACGCCCGGATGACGGTGAGCGAGGCGACGCGGGCCGGCGTCGCCTTCGTGCACCAGGAACTGAACCTGTTCGAGAATCTCGACGTCGCGGCCAACGTATTCATTGGGCGCGAGAAGCTTATTGGCGGCCCGCTGAAGCTGGTGGACAACGCGGAGATGCGCGCCCGCGTGACGCCGCTGCTGGAGCGGCTGGGCGCCGATTTCACGCCGAACACGCTGGTCGACGACCTGTCCATCGCGCAGCGTCAGATGGTGGAGATCGCCAAGGCGCTCTCGATTGACGCCCGCGTGATCATCATGGACGAGCCGACCTCCAGCCTGACAATTTCGGAGACAGAACGGCTGCTGGAGGTGATTGCCGACCTGAAGGCGCACGGCATCTCGGTGATCTTTATCTCTCACCGGCTGGGCGAGATCATGACCTGCGCTGACCGCGTCGTGGTGCTGCGCGACGGGCGCACGGTAGGGGAGCTGGCGCGGGACGAGCTGAGCCATGCCGCAATGATCCGGCTGATGATCGGCCGCGACCTGAAGGCGCTGTATACGCCGCCGAAACGGCCGTCGCAGCCGGGCGGCTGCGACATCGTCGGCCTGGTGACATCAGCCTTTCCCGACCGGCAGATTAATCTTTCCGTGCGGCGCGGCGAGATTCTCGGCCTGGCAGGGCTCGTGGGCGCCGGCCGCACCTCGCTCGCCCGCGCGGCCTTCGGCATTGACCCGCTGCTGGGTGGCGAGATCAGGATCGACAACGCGCCGGTCGGTGTCGCGTCGCCGCGGGATGCGATCAGGCAAGGGGTCTATCTGGTGCCGGAGGACCGCAAGAAATCCGGGCTAGTGCTTGAACTGCCGATCCGCGAGAACGTGACGCTCGCGAGCTTGCTGAACTATGCGCAGATGTGGCTGGTAAACGGCGCGGCCGAGCGCAAGGTCGCGAAAGAACAGGTTAGGAGCCTGTCCATAAAGGCGCCGAGCATCGATATGGAGGCCGTGACGCTCTCCGGCGGCAACCAGCAAAAAGTGGTGCTGGGCAAGTGGCTTTCCATGCAGCCGCGAGTGATGTTCTTCGACGAGCCGACCCGTGGCATCGATGTCGGTGCCAAGAGCGAGATCTATGTGCTGATGCGCGACCTCGCCGACCAGGGCGTCGCGATCGTGATGATCTCCTCGGACATGGAGGAGGTCATCGGCGTCTCCGACCGGGTGGCGGTGATGCATGAAGGGAGTGTCAGCGGCGTGCTCGAGCGCGAGCAGTTCAGCGAATACAACGTGTTGCGGCTGGCGGTCGGCCAAGCGCTGGAAACCATGGAAGCCGCTGCGCCATGATGAAGAAAGAACTCGGCCTGTGCCTGCTGCTGGTGGTGATCTCCGCGATCACGGGCGCGATCAATCCGGCCTTCCTATCGTTGGTGAACTTGCTGAATATGGCCAATCTGATCGGCCTGTTCGGCGTGTTCGCGCTCGGCGTGGGGCTTGTGATCATCACCGGAGGCATCGACCTTTCGGTCGGCTCGATGTTCGCGCTGCTTGGCGTCGTATTCGTCGACCTTCTGACGACTTATCAGATTTATTGGCCCTTCGCGCTGCTGCTGGTCCTGCTGGGCGGACTGGCGCTAGGGGGCATCCAGGGTTTCCTGATCACACGGCTGAAAATGCAGCCCTTCATCGTGACACTGTGCGGGTTGCTGATCTATCGCGGCGCCGCCCGCTACTATACGAGCGATTCGACACGCGGCTTCGGCTACGGTGACGAGGCCAGCACACTGAGCAACATCGCCTCCGGCAATATCGCGGGCATCCCGAACACCTTCGTCTTCCTGATCATCCTTGCGCTGATCCTCGGCGTGCTACTGCACCGCTCGGTCTACGGGCGCTGGCTCTATGCCGTGGGCAAAAACGAGGAAGCGGCGCGCTTCTCCGGTATCAACACGGATATCGTGATCGCGACCGCCTACATCATCAGCGGCGGGCTCGCCGGGGTTTCGACCGTGTTGTTTGTGTTCTACACCAACTCAGTCTCTCCAAGTTCGTTCGGCAACTTCTACGAACTCTATGCGATCGCGGCTGCCGTCCTGGGTGGGTGCAGCCTGCGCGGCGGCGAGGGCTCCATTCTCGGTATCGTGCTGGGGACGGCGCTGCTGCAGGTGCTGCAGAACCTGGTGAACATCCTGGGCATTCCCAATTCCCTGAACTTCGCAGTGATGGGGACGGTGATTCTGCTCGGCGTGCTGGCGGATCAGCAATTGCAGAGCCGTCGGCGGCGCAAGATGGTGCTGGCCGGCCTGGCCCGTACGGCGCCGAAATCGACACTTGTGCAAGGAAAGCAAAGCGCATCACCGCGCGGCGCGGCTGCGTTGCCAACGAGTATGGGCGATCAGGCATGACAGTTCGATAGAGAACCACGACCAGGCGCTCCAGATGGCCGCTTCTTCGGCAGCCAAAATCGGCGTGTGCTGGGAAGGGAGCACGTTCCAGGCGCGAGGCTTTGGGCGGGGACGTGACACAAAATAAGCAAAGCCGGGGACGCTGGGAGTACCAGAAGATGTTTTTGCATAGGTCTGTAAACGCCGCACGTGTGTGCGGCGTGGGGATTGCTTTGTCGTCTCTGTTGAGCGGAGGAGCGCATGCGGCCGATTTTTCAACGAAAGCTCCGCCTCTTCCTTATGTCGCGGCGGATGATTTCTGGACAAGGCCATACCTGTTTGGCGATCTCGGCAGGACCAAGCTGAAGGAGCAGGGCATCGATATTGGCCTGACGCTGGGTAATGAATCCGTCGGCAACCTGTCGGGCGGAAACAGGAACACCGCGGCCAACGCCGGACAACTGTGGTTCGGGGCCAAGCTCGATATGGCGAAGCTTGCCGGCATCCCGGGCGGCACGGTCGGCCTCACGCTGGTCCAGCGTTTCGGCGACAACCTGAATACCGAGGCAGGCATTCCGGCCTTGCAGTTGACCAACGAAGTTTTCGGCCGCGGCAATATCTTTCGCCTGACCCAACTCTACTACTCGCAGAAGCTTTTCGATGATCAGCTTGAACTCAAGGGCGGCCGTCTTCCGGTCGGCTCCGACTTCTTCTTCGGTCTGTGCGAGTTCATCAACCTGACCTTCTGCGGCGGCCAGCCCGGCAACATCCTGGGGGGCTACATCTACAACTGGCCGGTGAGCCAATGGGCCGGTGTCGTCCACTACAACTTCGCCAAGGAATGGACGTTTTCGGTCGGCGTCTACGACTCCAATCCGAATTATCTGACGACCTCAGAACCCAGCACGTACTTCTTGCCGGGCATCCCCTCCTCAAAACCAGTCTCGGGTGTATTCGTGCCGATGGAGCTGACCTGGAGCCCGAGCGGTGCCCTGTACGGGACCTGGAGATTGGGCGGCTGGTACGACAGTCAGTCGACGATTGATGGTGGCCTCCCGGGTATCATTGTTACCATCCCGGGTGTCGGCGGTGTTCCGGATCAAAATCTGGGAGATCAAAGAGGCCGCTTCGGCGTTTATGAGTCGATCCTGCAGCGGTTGACCGTTGATGGTCCCGGCGCGCTGGGTTGGTATACCTTCCTCAATACGACCGTCGCCGATCACCGGACGTCGTACCAGGATTACCAGATCGCCTGGGGCGTCAAGCACACCGGAACGTTCGCCTCGCGCCCCCAGGACGAAGTCGGCTTCGCGGTGGGCACGACCCACGTGAACTCGGCCGCTCTCAGCCCGAATGCAGGCGGTAACGAAGTTCCGATCGAAGCTTGGTACGGTTGGCAGGCAACCGGCTGGATGAACCTCAAATTCGACGTCCAGTATGTGATCAATCCCGGCGGGCGCGGGTATAATGCCGACGGTGTGAAGACCGACAATGCCTGGGTTCTTGGTATGCGCACCGAGGTCCACTTCTGAATGGTAACCCCTCACGTTGCCGGGCAGCCGGTCTTGGAGTTGAAAGGCATCGGCAAGGAGTTCGGTGCCATTCGCGCGCTGCACGGGGTCGACATGCGCATCTTCCCCGGCGAGGTGGTTGGCTTGATGGGAGACAACGGCGCCGGCAAGTCGACACTCGTCAAGATCATCGCCGGCAATTTCCCGTCGAGTCACGGCGAGATTCGCTTTGACGGCAAGGCGGTTCATTTCGCCCGTCCGATCGATGCCCGCGCGGTCGGAATCGAGGTGGTCTACCAGGACCTCGCGCTCGCCGATAATCTCACGGCGGCAGCCAATGTCTTCCTCGGCCGCGAGCTCAAACGCAAATTTGGTCCATTCGCCTTTCTCGATCACAAGGCGATGGCGGCGCGTGCGCTGGAATTGTTCGGAGAGCTGCGGTCGGAGACCCGTCCGCACGACCTCGTCAAGCAGATGTCGGGCGGTCAGCGTCAGGCGGTGGCGATCGCGCGGACGCGGCTCTCCAATGCCAAGCTCGTGATGATGGACGAGCCGACGGCCGCGATCTCGGTCCGCCAAGTCGAGCAGGTCTTAAGCCTGATCCATCGCCTGAAGGAGCAGGGCGTCGCGGTAGTGCTGATCTCGCACCGCATGCCCGACGTGTTCGCGGTCTGCGACCGCGTCGTCGTCATGCGCCGCGGCGAGAAGCGCGCCGACAAGGCGATCGGCGACACCAGCCCCGAGGAAGTCACCTCCCTCATCACGGGAGCGAAGGAGGCCGCGTGATGGCCACGCCCCCGGAATCTCCCATCATCACCTTCACCAATGTCGGCAAGGCCAAATGGTGGCAGAGCGGCATCTTTGCCTCGCAGACCGGTTACGTCCTGCTCGCGCTTGTGGCGCTGTTCGTGGTGATGAACTTCGCGAGCCCCTATTTCTTCACCGAAGGCAATATGCAGAATGTGGCGAAGAATTTTTCCTTCATCGCCATCGCGACGCTCGGCGTGACCTTCGTCATTATCACGGGCGGCATCGATCTCTCGGTCGGCTCGATGATGTGCTTTTCCGCGATGATCACCTCGATGGTCATGACGCACATCTCGACGCCGGGCACGCCTGCCGCGGAGTGGTTCGTGCATTTGGCCGCCGACGGCAAGACCGTGATCGCCAATGTGCCGGGTTTGATCCTGCTCGTCTCGCTCCTGGCGGGGCTCGGCGTCGCGCTGATCGTCGGCCTCGTCAACGGCTTCTGCATCGCGGTGCTTGGGCTATCGCCTTTCGTCACCACGCTCGGCATGCTCTCGATCGTGCGCGGCCTCGGCTACGTCGTCTCCAACGGCCGCGGCAGTTTTCCCGGCGGCCCCGACGCCGATTATTTCTATGCGCTGACATCGGGCGTTGTGTTCGGCATGCCCGCGCCGTTCATCTATCTCGTGGTTCTCGCGGTCGCGATGGCGGTCGTGCTGCATCACACCAGTTTCGGCCGTCACGTCTTTGCCCTCGGCGGCAATGAGAAGGCGGCCGCGCTGACTGGCATTTCGGTCGTGCGGGTGAAGGTCGAGGTCTATGTGATCTGCGCGCTCGCGGCGGGTCTGCAGGGCATCATCATCTCCGGCTGGCTCGGATCGGCGCCGGCAAACATGGCGACGTCCTACGAGCTCAACATCATTGCGGCCGCCGTCATCGGCGGTGCCAACCTCGCCGGCGGCGTCGGCGGCCCGCTTGGGGCCATTGTCGGCTGCGCGCTGCTCGAGGTGATCCGCAACGGGCTCGTGCTCGCGCAGGTCAACTCCTATTGGCAGCAGGCCCTCGTGGGCGTGATCATCATCGTGGCGGTGCTGGTCGATCGCATCCGATCGCGCATGGCCTAGAGAGTTCCTCCGGGAGGATAACGAAATGATCGTCTATCCGCCTCCCGGAGCCGCTGATTTCAAGGGATAGGCACAAAAAATGTGGAGGGAAGCAATGAGGAAGGTACTTCTTGCCGGCATGGCCGTCGCCATGATGGCGACGCCGGCGTTTGCTCAGAGCTACAAATTCGTGATCGTGCCCAAGGCCATGAACAATCCGTTCTTCGATTTCGCGCGCGACGGCTGCCAGAAACGAGCCAAGGAGCTCGGCAACATCGAATGCATCTATAAAGGTCCTGTCGAGCACGAGCCGGCGACGCAAGCCCAGATCATCCAGGATTTCATCACCCAAAAGGTGGACGGCTTGGCCATCTCGGTCGCCGATGTTGCCGCGATGACCAAGTCGATCGAGGCGGCAACGGCAGCCGGCATTTCCGTCATCACGTTTGACTCGGACGCGCCGGGCTCGAAGCGGATTGCCTACATCGGCACCAACAACAAGGAGTTCGGCCTCGCGCTTGGCAAGCAATTGCTGAAGCTCCGGCCCGATGGCGGCAAATACGCAATGGTCTCCGGCGGGCCGGGTGCGGAGAATTTGGCCGAACGCGTCAATGGCGTCCGCGAAGCGCTCAAAGGTTCGAAGTGGACCGAAGTCCCGGGCTCGCCGACCTTCTGCAACGACGACCCCGCGCTTGGCGTGCAGCAGATGACGGATCTGCGCACCGCGACTCCTGACCTCGCGGCGATCATTCCGATCGGCGGATGGCCCATGTTCGCGCCGGAAGGCTTCAAGGCGTTCGCCAGCAAGAGCAAGAAGGACATGGACGCTGGCAAGTTCACGCTCGTCGTGGCCGACACCCTCAGGATGCAGCTCGAGCTTCTGAACGAGGGTTATGCCAATGCGCTGGTCGGCCAGCGTCCGTTCGAGATGGGCGAGAAATCGATGGATACTCTTCTTGCAATCAAGAAGGGCCAGAAGGTGCCGGAGATCATCTACACTGGTCTCGACGTTGTGACGAAGGACAACATCGCGAAGATGTTGAAGTAGGAACGTCTTGACCGGATTTCTACGGCGCAACGGACTAGAGCATGATCCGGAAAAGTGGAGACCGGTTTTCCGAAAAAGATCATGCTCTAACAAAAAGCTAGAGCGGGATGACGATTCGAAGAAAAGTCATCACGCTCTAGCGTCGAATCGCAAAGTCCTTCGATGCTCGCCGATATTCCCAATTGGCCTGCTCAAGTTCTGGTCGATCGAACTCTGCCTCGGGGTACCCGACGCACAAGTAGCCAATGAATTTCCAGGAGTCCGGTACTTCAAGAATCTCGTGGATGCTGGCTGGGTTCAGGATCGATACCCAGCCAACCCCGATGCCCTCCGCACGCGCGGCGAGCCACATCGAGCAGATCGCCGCGACCACGGAATATTCGACCGTTTCCGGCATGGTTGCACGCCCGAGGCCATGACCCATGTCGCCTGCCGTTTCCGCGAACACGGCCAAGTGTCCCGGCGCCTGTTCGAGGCCTGAGAGCTTGAGGGCTGCATATCGGGCCGCGCGTTCGCCCGAATAGGCCTGCAAGGCATCAGCATTGCAGGTCTTGAAGTCTTCGATCACGGCCCGGCGTCTCGTCTTGTCCTCGACAATGACGAACCGCCAAGGCTGGCTCAGGCCGACCGAAGGGGAAAGGCAGGCGATCTCAATGAGCCGCTCGATGGCGTCGCTCGGAAGCGGATCAGGACGAAACCGCCGGACGTCGCGGCGCCACACGAACAGCTCGCGCAGTTGCCGGCGAAAGGATTCGTCGAAGGAAACCATCAGGGCTCACGGTTCTGAATCGAATAATGATGCGGGATCAGCAGCACGGCGATTTCGCCGATCTGTTCGAACGCGCCCAATCTGTCCCCCAAATTTGTCGCGTTCCGAGAGGTCAAAAACGGGTACAAACGTGGGCAGTTTCGGCTAGTTTGGAGTGCACAGGTTCGTGTTTCATCCTGTTGAGAGCATAGGGTAAATCATTGAAATCGCAAGACTATCGCTTTTCTGTGGCGCCCATGATGGAATGGAGCGAGAGTTTCAAGAATCTCAATCGGTTAGAGCCCTGCGTGTGCACGACGTGTGCACTGAGAGATCAAAGAAAATCCAGCAACAACCAACGTCAACCGGCTGAACTGAACGCGCTGCGGTCTCAGCGGGAGGCCAGCGATCTCCAGGGTAGCTACGAATTGCAAGCCGAACTTTGCGAGGAAGCAATTCGTGGAATGAGTGGTTTTGAAATGACCGCAACTGGGGCGCAAAGCGGAGATCCGGAAAATTCCTGGACGTTGCGCGCTGCGAAGAGGACAAAGTTCTCAGGCAATACCTGCGGTGCCGGCGATGAGTTCGAAGGAGCGCAGCCGAGCTGCGTGATCGTAGACATCGGACACGATCATGAGTTCGTCGGCGGCTGTTTCCGCAACGAGCGCATCGATGCCCGAACGAACCGTATCGGGCGAGCCGACGATGGAGCGCGCGAGCATGCTCATCGCCTGCGCTTTTTCCGCAGGCGACCAATAGCTCTCAATATCGTCGATCGGCGGCTGGCTCAGGCCCCGCGCGCCGCGGAAGATGTTCGTGAAGGACATCTGCTGGGTCGTCGCCAGCCTGCGCGCTTCGTCATCGCTGCCGGCGGCGATGATGTTGACGCCTACCATCGCGTAGGGACGGTCAAGTTGCTCGGACGGTTTGAAGCGGCTGCGGTAGATCTGCAGCGCGGGGATCAGCAGGTCAGGAGCGAAATGCGAGGCGAAGGCATAGGGAAGCCCGAGTTCTGCTGCCAGCATCGCGCCAAAATTACTCGATCCGAGAATCCACAACGGCACTTCCGTTCCCGCCGCCGGCACCGCCTGGATGCGCTGATTGGGACCGGCTGGAGCCAGAAAGGCCTGCACTTCGAGAACGTCCTGCGGGAAGTTTTCGGCCGCTTCGGGCGTACGGCGCAACGCGCGCAGTGTAAGCTGGTCGGTCCCCGGTGCACGGCCCAGCCCGAGATCAATGCGGCCCGGAAACAGGCGCGCCAGCGTCCCGAACTGCTCGGCGATGACGTAGGGGGCATGGTTGGGGAGCATGATGCCGCCCGCGCCGACGCGGATCGTTTTTGTTCCGGCTGCGATATGACCGATCACAACCGACGTCGCGGCGCTCGCGATGCCCGGCATGTTGTGATGCTCCGCCACCCAAATGCGGCGATAGCCCCAAGCCTCGGCATGGACCGCGATATCGCGGGCGTTATCGAGCGCGCCGCGGGCATCGGTGTCTTCGGTGACGCGGACGAGATCGAGGATAGACAGTGTCGTCATAGGAACTCCCGAACGAAACCTTCTGTGTGAATGAGGCTGCCAGAGATACTTGGCCGCGTCCAAGCTTGTCCGAAACGGCAGGCTTCATTCGATTCTTGTACCCCATATGGGCACTGTCTCCGCGTGGGTCAATTCTGGTGAATCCGGTCCGCGATTGACCAACAGCGCCGACTGCAATCAGCACCGGGCGCGTCTCTGCGCCAACGACCGCTTCTGGGAGATGGTGCTAGGTATAAAGAACATACGCCGAACTGCTCCTTGCGTTTTAGGTCTTGATAGGTTTTAAGCCCGGTGACTTCACGATCACAGGTACGAACGAGAAGCGAACCCGTGGCTTGTCGCCCTTTAATCAGAGTGACGTAGCCCGGGTAGCTCATGCGTTTCAAAACTGTTCTGAGCCTCCACAAAGGAATCCATCATGGCCAAGATGACCAAGAATCAGTTGATTGATGCAATTGCAGAAGGAACGCAGGTTTCCAAAGGAGACGTAAAGGCCGTCATCGAGCAGATGGCGACTGTAGGCTATAAGGAACTGAATGAATGCGGCGAGTTCGTCATTCCCGGCTTCGTCAAGATGTCAGTCGTAAACAAGCCTGCTACCGAAGCCCGCAGCGGTGTAAATCCTTTCACGAAAGAGCCTATGGAGTTCGCGGCCAAGCCAGCCAGCAGGTCGGTCAAGGCCTCACCTCTGAAGGCGGCTAAAGACGCTGTTTGAAGCGGATGGGTTGGTTGAGGCCTGTTCGTTCGCCTGAACTGTGGGTAATTCCATCACACGGGAAGCGGCGCCTGCTTGCTGCTGTTGGTGATTTCCATGATTGTAGGTCCGCGAGAAGCGAGCGCGCAGGACGCAGAATGCATCCACGAGCGCGCTGCCATGGTCGAAACCATCCGCGGTTACACCCGGTCCCAGGCCGGTGTTCTTGGACAGCGCGAGCCGTCACGCCGCAGGGGCATCGCGGTACGGCGAGAAGCCAACCACAGCTAGGACGCCCGCACTCCGTCTTCTATGAACGCTCTATTCCGTCGGGCAGTCCTACCATGGGCTTGTCGATGTCATCGACAAACCCATGCGAAGGTGGCCGCAGCCGCTCGCCAAAGTAGCGTTTACGTCCTGGCCGTGAGGCCGGTCGGAATGCACGATGATGACGGACCAACGCGACGAAGGTAGATACGAAAGCTTAGGCGACGATTACCTCGTGAAGCACCGTCACTGTGGCTCGGATCCTAGTGATGGTGGTGGCGAGAACGGTGGTGATGGTGAGGACGGTGGTGGCCCCAACCGACGCGGGGAGGGACGTAGGTGGGCCGGCCGTAGAGAAGGACATCGCACCCGGCTCGACGATCGGCATCACCCTCGAGGGAGCAGACGGAAACACCGGGCAGGCGAAGTTCAAGAATTGAGCTTTCGCAATTGAATCTTCTAATCGGAGTGCCGCGATCGCGACGCTCCAGCGTGGAAGACAGGAACGCAACGGTGGCAGCGAACGGAACAGGCCGAGATCTGAGATTGGACCTCGCGGATTGGCGAATTGGGCGATCTTCCTCGACCACATTCCAAACAACGCGGTCGCATGGATCACGATGAAGAACTATGGGTTCAGCGACGCCGCGGACCTGTTTGTCTTCATATCTGGCTACACGGTCGCGCTCGTCTACTCCCGAACGATGGCGGCCAAAGGCTTCCTTGTGGCCGCGGTCGGCATCCTGGCGCTAGTCTGGCAGATCTACGTCGCGCATATCCTGCTGTTCGTTTTCTATGTCGTCGCCATCGCCTACATCGCGGAACGGTACAATCATGTGCATCTGCTTGATGAATTCAACGTCCGACTATTAATTGCGCAACCGATCGAGTTCCTCAAGCACGGCCTCGAGGTCTTCATTGGCGCGGCCCGCTGGTCGTTTGTGTGGAATGGTCGGCGGTTCGTGGCGGCCAGCCGGCCAAGTAGGGAGCCGCTATAGCTGTCCGCCGCAAACCGGCTGACGCAGCTAAAAACGCGTCCGAAAGAGCACGGGATCGAACTTTGGCCAGGATTCGGCACTTCGATAGAGCAAACGGCCGATAAGGAGGCTCCGATGGATGACGATGAGTTTCGCGTTTGGAGCCATAAGGCCGCTGATTGGGGCGTGAATTATCGCCGAGGTCTGCGCAATCGTCCCGTCCGGGCTCAGACAATGCCCGGAGCCACTTTCAATGCCATTCCTCCAAGCGCGCCCGAATTGCCGGAAGCGATGGACGCCATTTTTGCGGACTTCGAAAGGATCGTCATGCCGGGTATCACCCATTGGCAGCATCCGCGGTTCTTCGCCTATTTCCCGGCCAATGCAGCCCCCGCTTCAGTGATCGCCGAGCAATTTGTGTCGGCGATCGCCGCCCAATGCATGCTTTGGCAAACCTCGCCATCTGCAACCGAGTTAGAGACTCGTGTTCTGGACTGGCTGCGCCGGGCGCTCGGTCTGCCTGAAGGCTTCAAGGGTGTCATCCAGGACTCCGCATCATCGGCAACGCTGGCGGCAGTTCTCGTCATGCGCGAGCGCGCACTGAAATGGTCAGGCAACAGGCAGGGACTGTCGGGTCAACCGCGATTGCGGATCTATAGTTCGGATCAGGTGCACACCTCGATCGATCGCGCCATCTGGATTTCGGGAATTGGCGAAGACAATCTCGTGCGCATTCCGGTCCTTGGCGAAATGCGCGGCCTCGATGTCGCAGCATTGGACGCTGCGATCGTCTCGGACCAACAAGCTGGTTTTCTACCCGCGGGCATTGTCGCCAGTGTCGGAGGCACCAGCGTAGGCGGAACTGACAATGTCGCAGGGATCTGTGAAGTCGCGAGACGACACGATCTCTACGTTCACGTCGATGCGGCGTGGGCCGGGTCCGCGATGATCTGCCCAGAGTTTCGCCATCTGTGGGAAGGAGTCGCGCTGGCCGACTCTCTGGTTCTCAATCCCCATAAATGGCTTGGCGCGCAATTCGATTGTTCCGCGCATTTTCTGCGCGATCCCGAAAGCCTGGTGCGAACTCTGGCCATTCACCCAGAATTCCTCAAGACGCACGGCCATGACGGCATCATCAATTACTCAGAATGGAGCATACCGCTTGGCCGCCGCTTCCGTGCCTTGAAGATCTGGTTCTTGCTGCGGGCCTATGGGCTAGATGGGTTGCGCAACATGATCCGCAATCATGTGCGCTGGTCGGAGGCGCTGGCCGCGCGGCTGACACAGACAGTCGATTTTCGCGTGACAACCAGGCCCATACTCTCATTGTTCTCGTTTCGCCATGAACCGAAGAACGTTGCCGACCTTGATGAACACAACCTTCGACTGATCAATGCGATCAACAACGACGGACGGATCTATCTCACGCAGACCAAAGTCGATGGGCAGTTCGTCATCCGATTTCAGGCGGGTTCATTCGATATGACAGAAGCCGATGCGGATGCCGCATTCGACGTGATCATCGAAATTGCTCGACAAGTGAGTGCGCGAGCAGCATCAGCTTAAGTTCCACGGACGCAGGGTTCGACATCGCTTCCTGGCCGCCATGACAGATTTCGTTTCCTATCCTGAACCCGCCTGTTAACATCTTCTCGCGTAGTCGCGTTCTTATTCTTGGTGATGAATTTCGGATTATGACAGGATGCGCGAGGGAAAGCCCGTCATGCTCGCAAGGTTCATCGGCACCGTCCTGGCTGTCATAACTGTCTGTGTGACCACATGGGATGGAAATGCATATGCAGAGATATTGATCACGACTGCCACCATATCGTGGGGCGAGTTAGTAATCGTAGGAAGGGTTAGGCGACCGCGCGAGCCCAGCGTGGAGATTAGGATTAGCCCAAATAAAACAGTGCAGGTCGAGAGCACTTCGACTGGAGGGTTTAGGTGGATTGGACCAGAGTTTCCCTCCACTTGCATTGTCAAGATCACCTCCGGGCCGGATACGAGAGAAGTGGTGATACAAAACTGCGGCCTTCCCGGTCCTGCCGGACCGCCCGGGCCGGCGGGTCCTCCGGGCCCCGCAGGACCGATGGGCCCGCCCGGGCCTAAGGGAAATTAACGGGTAACCGGGGGCGGCCCTAATTCCGGCCGTCGGCAGCAAAGCGCAGGAACTGGCGCTTCATCGCATTGACCCTGGCGAGATAGGCCGCGACAAGGTGATCGCCGCAGCGCTCGCCAGCCATCGTTAGAAAACCACGGCGTACGAAAGCCCCCGCCGGACCGGCGCCGCAGAGATGGATGAATGCGGCCAGATCCTGCTTCTGCTGCGGGGTTGCCGTCGCATCTGTCGCGCGGGCGAGAACCGCCGCGACATTGCGGTCCAAATACACGGCCGCCAGTTCGATGGCATGGCTCGGAAGCGCGCGAATATATAGGCTGGTGAATCCGCAGTCGGCATCGACGACCGCATTCTTGCGGATACAGGACCGGGCAGCCTCGGCGAAAGCTGCATCGGTCATCTGATATAGGCCGACGGCGCTCGAGGCCGGTCGGTAGACTGCGAGAGGATTCCAGTTGAGTTGCCAGCGCCAGTAGGTGCGCGCCACCGGGTTGCCGGTGCTCTCGACTTGCGCCAACGCGGCTAACAATTCGGGCGTAATCGTGCTGGTCGAATAGACGCGAAAGAGCGGTCCGTACTGCCGCCACGTTTCACTCGGCTTCTTGTCGAGTGCGCCGCCAACGAGGAAGAACAACTCGGTCGGCTTACGGACCACGTGGTAGACGAGGTTCATCAGAGAGAATGCCGCGAGGAGGATCGCGACAACGCCAACGACCGCAACCGCCCGCGGTGCTGTCGTGAGCTTCTCTCGTACCCAACGCGTGCCATGCCAGCGGCGAAGGCGAGGGAGGAAGCTGGTCCAGCTTCTCCTGACGTGCGTCCTACGAGAAGAGGATCTGACAGTGCGCGGCGAGGACACAGGAATCGTCGGTCCGTTATATTGACCTGTTCAGAATCGACAAGCGACAGTTGATAGGGCGGGTTGAGCGCGAGCGAAACCCATCACGGAGAGTTGGGTAGACATTGTTGCGCACGCTCAATGATCTAACGTGGAGCGTTAAGGCCGGGTGTGTTTCGTGAAAAAATTGGCGGGACTTCGCTTAGAAGGCGCAGTTGGGACATCATTGTGCCGTGGGCCTGCCGCGGGCCTTCCTCGTCTCAGGGGGAAGGGCCCTCGACACTGCGTCCTGCAGCCGCGTCGACGGCCGCGCGCACCGGTCCGGCCGGCGACAGTGGGGGCGCGGATGCCGGCACCTACGTGCGACGCCGGTAGTTGAGGTATCAATCCGGTTTCCGATACGGCGCTCGAATTGCCTCTACATGGATCGCGAAGGAACGAAGCCCGCGCGGGCTCTTGCCTCTCCGGCCTGAGCTGCCGTCAAAAGATCGATTAGCCCCTCTGCCGCCGGCGCGGCCGAAGTGCGCGTCGTGACGGCGGCAGTGTACAGGGTCGCCAGAGCGCACCCTGGGGGTAACGAACCGGACAGGGCGACGCCGTTGGTCGCAATGATCTCGGTCGACTGTGTGCAACCGATCGGCCGCCGCGCGTCCGACTCGGCGAGATGACGCATGGCGGTTGCACCATTCGGAAAGATGCGCAAGCGTTTCTCCACCTCCCTGGCAATGCCGAGCTGCTCCAGGACTTTCGCGACGTGAATTCCCGCGGTCGATGCCTTGGTGTCCGGGACAAAGATTGCATCCGCTGCCCGCAGCGCCTCGCGCAGGCTTGCTGCATCCTTCGCGGCGACCAGCGGATCTCCTGCGCGGACCGCAAGCGCGGTCTCGACCAGGCCGATATCTCTGACGGAGGCCGATGAGACCAGCTTCTCCGCTGCAAGTGTTGCGACGAGTGCCGATGTGAGGATGATGACATCGGCAGCGGTGCCTTTGCGCAGCTTTTCCGCCATGGCCCCGACCGCGCCAAATTCGCCCTCGATCCGCAAGCCCGTAGCAGCCGTGAAAGCTGGCGCAAGGTTCTTGACGAGTCCCTGCGCCGCCCCGCCGCTCAAAACGCGCAACGTGTTCATGGTGTCAATTCCATCGCGGCGATCAACCGCTCGCGCGTGATGGGAAGATCGCGTATCCGCACGCCGAGGCAATCAAAAACTGCATTGGCTATCGCTGCGGTCACGGGACCGTGTGCAGCTTCGCCCGCACCAACGGGATCTAATTCCGGGCGCTGGATGAGTTCGACTTCGACCTCCGGCACCTCGCTGAAGCGCAGGATCGGGTAGTCCGACCATGTGGTGCTGGTGATGCGTTGCCGGTCGAAGCGGACGCGCTCCTTCAGCACCCAGCTGGTGGCCTGGATGGCGCCGCCCTCGATCTGGTTGATGACTCCATCAGGACTGATCGCCTCCCCGACATCGACTGCGAGAGTCAGCTTTCTGACGCGAATGTCCTTGTCGCCCTCTACTTCGGCCACGGCAGCGCAGTACGCACCCATATTCTTGTAGCGAGCAAAGCCGATGCCATGGCCGATGCCGGGTCGCTGCGCCGGCTTCCACTTCGCGCGTTCGGCAGCGGCGCGGATGACGTCTCTGGCGCGGTCGTCGCTCAGAAGGCGCAGCCGGAACGCGACCGGATCCTCGCGGCGCTCGGCCGCGATCTCGTCGAGAAAGGACTCGATGGCAAACACGTTGCCCTGGGCGCCCAGCGTGCGTAGCGCCGAGGTGCGCACCGGCATCGTCAGCAGACGGTGACTCTCGACCTGCCATGACGGGAAATCATACAGCGGAACGGCATTGCGGTCGGCGCCACCACCATTGGCCTGTGGCGGATTGGTCGAAATCATCCGCGGGAACGGATTCGCCAGCTCGAACCCGGCAAGCAGCGCCGGCTGCGCCGCGCGCCCCGGTCGTGCCGCATGGCCGTTGCTCCAGACCTGATGATGCCAGTGGAGGATCTCACCCCCAGCGTCGAGATCGGCTGCAATCTCGATCGCCATGGCCGCACCGAACGGCGCCTGCGACATCTCGTCGGCGCGCGACCATTGCACCCGTACTGGCCGGCCACCGGCGACCTTCGCCAACAATACGGCATCGAGGGCGACGTCATCGGCTGCGTTGTGGCCATAGCAGCCGGCGCCTTCGAGATGCTCGACCGTGATGTTCTCGGCCGGTAGCTTGAGCAGCAGCGCGAGGTCCGTGCGCAGAAGATAGACTCCCTGGCTATGAGTCCAGACATGGACCTTGTCGCCACTCCATTGCGCCATCGCGCAAGATGGCGCAATCGAAGCGTGGGCAATATAGGGACGGGTATATTGCCGCCGGATTGTGCGCTTGCCATCGCCTGGCGTTGAAGCCGCCCTCGTGCTGATCACAACCGATTCCAGCGGTTGGCTCTTCAGGAACGCGGCCAGGTCGTTCTCGTCAGGCAATATCTCGCCCTCAGACCATGTCGCGCTCTTGCGCAGCTCACTGAGCACAGCCTCCGCGCCATTCTCCGTTTCGCTGACGACCCCAGCGAAACTGCCGTCGCGCACGATCGCAACCAGGCCAGCGACGGCGCGCGCCCCATCTTCATTCAGCTCAATCAGCCTTGCGCGCGAATTTTCCGGCCGCAGCACGCGGCCGTGCAGCGTGGCCGGCAGGCTCCAGTCCTGGATGAAGCGTGGCCGCGCAAAGACCTTGTCGGGAATATCGATCCTGTGGACGGAATCTCCCGCCAACCGGCGCTCGGTTGCCAGTTTCGGCGCGATCCCCGGTGTCGCGTCTCGCTCAAGCTCGACATCGTCGGCGAGTTCCCAATAGCTCGTCCTGACATTGCCGGGACCGGAGATGCTTCCGTCCTCAACCGAGAGGGAGGTCTTCTTGACACCGAGGCGATCGGCGGCAAGCTCAAGAAAGATTTGTCGGACTTCTGCACAGACGTATCGCAGCGCGCGGCCCGATTGTTGGACCGAAAGACTGCCGGAGGTGACGCCTTCGTTCGGGCTTGCCGCGGTCGAAGCGCGGACCATCCGGATGCGCGCGATATCGATGTCAAGTTCATCGGCGGCGATTTGCGCGAGCGCGGTAACAATGCCCTGTCCGATTTCCACCTTCCCCGGCCAGACCGTCACGTGTCCTTCGGCTGAGAATTCCAGCCAAGATGACAATGTTGGGTTAGCCGCAAGGCTGACCGGTAGCGTTGCTGCAGACGGGGAGGGCGGAGGCCGGCTCATGGCGCCGCCATTTCCGCTGCTGCGCGCAGCACCGCCCGTACCATCCGGTTGTGCGACCCACAGCGGCAGAGGTTGCGGTCCAGCGCCTCCTTCACCTCGTCCCTGGAAGGTGCTGGATTCCGCTTTAACAACGCCGCGGCGCTCATGAGAATGCCCGAAACACAGTAGCCGCATTGCAACGCCTGTTCCGCGATGAAAGCGCGCTGCAGCGGATGCGGAGCGTTGGCGCTCCCTAATCCCTCTGGCGTCGTGATGTCCTTATTTGCCACCGACCACAGCGGCATATCGCAGGAACTCATGGCGCGATCACCGACAATGACATTGCAGGCGCCGCACTCTCCGGCGCCGCAGCCGAAATGCGGCCCGATCATGCCGAGTTTGCCGCGCAGGATGTCCAGCAGCGAACGATCAGGATCGGTGGCTACATCCATTTCGACGCCATTGAGGCGAAACCGAACGTGCGGCATGTTGGATCGGCCCAGGTGAGCTATTGCGTCTTCTCGAACTTCTTGACCACGCCGGCCCATTTCACAATATCGCCGCGCAAAAATTTGTCGAATTCTTCCGGCGACATCGACATCGGCACTGCTCCCTGCGCTCCCCAGAGTTTCACGATATCTGGCCGCTTCACTGCCACGTTCACCGCGGCATTGATCTTGTCGATGACGGGCTTCGGCGTTCTCGCCGGCGCCATCAATCCGAGCCAAATCGTTGCCTCATAGCCGGAAATGCCGGCCTCGATCACGGTGGGTACGTCAGGCAAGACGGCTGAGCGCGCCTGGCCAGTCGTCGCCAGCGCCCGCACCTGGTTTTCCCTGACATTGGGCGCCATCGCGGGCACGGCGTCGATCATCATCTGCACCTGGCCCCCGATCACACCGCTTCGCGCCTCGCCGCTGTTGCGGTAGGGCACATGCACGACGTCGATCCCCGCCATCGCTTTGAACAGTTCGCCCGCCATGTGGTACGGCGTGCCCTGGCCGGAGGAGGCGTAGTTCAATTTTCCCGGCTGGGCTTTAGCAAGCGCGATGAATTCCTGCAGCGTCTTCGCCGGTACGGAAGGGTGCACGACGATCACGAGGTCGGAGTAGTTGACCGGAGCGATCGAGACAAGATCGCGCATCAGCTCATATTTGCGCTGCGGCACCAGCGATTCGTTGGCGGTTTGCGTGTTCGACATCATCAACAGCGTGTAACCATCGGGCGACGCCATGGCGGCCTCCTGCGTGCCGATCACGCCCCCGGCGCCGGTGCGGTTCTCGACCACAAAAGGCTGGCCAAAATTTTCCTGCAGGATGTTGCCGATCTGACGGGCAGTGACATCGGCGGGCCCGCCGGCGCCGAACGGAACGATGATCCGGACCAGCCGGGAGGGATAGTCCTGCGCAACTGACGAGGAGCCCGCCAGCAGAAGGGCGGCCAGCGCCAGTACGAATCTCGGGCTCATCATTTCTCTCCCCAAAATATTGTTCTTTGCTGGGAAGTTTAGCTGCGGTGCGAAGTCGCTGTCGACGACAGACTCCGGACGGCTCGCAGGAATAAAACAGAGATCGCGGTGTAGCTTAGGATCGCCAATAAGCGGGCATGAAGCGTATCGGACGGGGCTTGGGACTCAAGTAAGCGTAACGGATTTCCAGCGACGCAATGGGCGCCGATCTCCGGTTGCACGACAATCCCGCGCACTGGGCGCTCAGGTGGTCGGCTTTAAAAGCGGAAGCGGGCCTTCTAGCCGCCTGCCAGCAATGTTCAAGAAGGGCCGGAAAGGCGACGTCATTCGCGAATGACTTAAGCTCCGGACCTCCGCCCCCTTGGACTTTGAGCACACGCATCTTATCGCTTGCGCGCACTGACTGTGACCTTCCGCGTGCGTCTCCAAGCCGCGCCATTGCTGCTGAAGCAGGAGCGCCAGAGGAGGCGCCATCTCGATCCTGGATCGGGAAGGTCGTCTTGGGCGGTTCGATCGTACGCCGGCGAACAAAGCAATCATGATACGAGCCGAGGGAATTGAAGGCATCGAACTGGGACGGCGGGGCCCGCAAGGTCTCGAATGCGAAAGTTGCAAACTTCGTCCAACTGTCACAATAGACGTCTAAAGACGAAACCGTGCGTCTCGGCGGGCGGCGAAACGAGATCTGGTGCAGTTGCGCTAGCGCTTCGATCCGATGACAAGGAGCGATCAATTCGGCCGTGTTATGCGGGTTTCGCGTGTTTCAGGTTCGCGATCTTGGACGCTGTTTGCTGTTTCGGTAGTTCTCGCATCTTGCATTTCTGCGCCCATTTCCAATCGTGGCGCAGCAAACCCCGGCATTTCTGGAAAGAAGGCTGCGTCGAGCAGCCTGGCTTTCAATATTCCATCCCAGCCGCTCGGCACGGCGCTGGAAGTCTATGCTCGCATTTCCAGCCGTGAAGTCCTTTATGACGGAGCATTGTCCGAAGGACGTCGTTCCAGTCTCGTTGAGGGTATCTACACACCGGAAGTGGCGCTGCAGATATTGCTCGCTGGCACCGGCCTGTGGGCAGACTTTAAGGATACAGATTTTTTCGTGGTTGGTCCGGTGCCGGCCGATGCAACAGTGCGGGGCGGCGCAACACGCCAGCCATTGGACCACAGGCGTTACTACGGTCTGCTTCAGGCGGGTCTTAAGGCTGTGTTCTGCGAAACACCCGCTGTGCCTGATAGCAGCAGGATTGCAGCCCGTTTGTGGATCGGTCAGGCAGGACAGGTGTTGCAGGTGAAGACGCTCAGCTCCACCGGCAGTGACCAGATGGATCGGAGTGTCGACGCTGCCCTGCGCCAGATAAGCTTAGGTGTTGCGCCGCCCGCCGGATTCGCGCAGCCGATTACCATCGTCGTCTTGCCGAACGATCCAGATATGCGGCAGGACTGCGGTCGCCGCGTTCCAAGCAGGACCGGCCATGACTGAAAGCGGTCTGCTTGTCCTGCGTCAGCTATTCCTTACGAGCTACCAGGAACTCAAGGTGAAGCTTACGCGGCGGCTTGGGTCAGCAGATCTTGCCGATGATGCTGTCCAGGACACGTGGCTGCGTCTGAACCGTGCTGAGCACGTCGGCCATGTCAGCAGTCCGGTCAACTATTTGTACCGGATTGCGCTAAATGTCGCGCGCGATCGCGTCCTTTCGGAGCGACGCTATCTGGACTCTGCCGAAATCGAAAAGATGCTCGATCTTGCTGACGAGACGGCGGACCCGGCCTCTATTGTTGAGGCACGTTCCGAACTGCGGCTTGTCGAGACGTTCATTTCGGAATTGCCCTCCCGTCAACGTGACATTCTCGTCGCGGCGCGTCTTGATGGCTTGTCGCGTAGCGAGATCGCAAAACGCCTGGGTATTTCCTTGAGCCTGGTCGAGAAAGAGCTGAAATCGGCTCACGAGTACTGTCTTGCCCGTCGCAAGCAAACACGAAAATAAAATGTGGATCGGAGCTCGAAAAACCGTCTTAGCGTTAGACATCTCTCGTGTGGCTCAAGCCACAGGAGCATCTGGACGGATAGGTGTCGAGGGTCGGTGCGGTGGACGATAGAGCCGAACGCGAGCTAAGGGGTGAAGCGGTCGCCTGGGTCCAGCATTTGGACTCCGGTCGGGTGACCCCTGCTGATGTCAAAGCCTTGAAGCAGTGGCGTTCACGAAGCCCGGACCACGAAGCGGCCTTTGCCGATGCGCGCCGGATGTGGAAGGAATTCGCGCCCGCGGCGCGTAGCTTGCGCGAACGGGGGCAGTTGTCGCCTGCCTTGGCGGCACGGTCACTGTCCCATTCGACCCTCAGCCGCCGTGCCGCCATTGGCGGGGCGCTCGCCACTGTCTCGGCCGCGGCGGCCTATGCCATGGTTTCCCCGCCGCTCGATCTTTGGCCATCAATTGCGGAGTTGGCGGCAGATTATCGCACCGTGACAGGCGAGCAGCGTCAACTGGTGCTTCCGAGCGACGTCTCCATGCACCTGAACTCGCAAACGAGCGTGGCCTTGCGGGGCAACGACGGCGCTCGCATTGAGCTGGTTTCTGGCGAAGCCTCGTTCGTGTCCAAGTCCCAGCAGGAACGCCCTCTCATCGTTCTCGCGGCGAATGGCGTCATGACGACCAGTCAGGCCCATTTCGATGTTCGTCGTGCCGGGCAATCCGTGTGCGTCACGTGCGTCGGCGGCAATGTAAACGTCACGCTGGAATCCCAAGCGACGATGCTCGGCTCGGGCCAACAGGTCCGGTATGATGATCGGGGGCTTGGGCCTGTTGCGAGCATCGATATCGAACTCGTCACCGCCTGGCAGCAGGGTGTGTTGATCTTTCGTTCGGCTCCACTGGCCGAGGTCGTCGAAGAAATCAACCGATATCGGTCGGGCAGAGTGATCCTGATGGATCGAGAACTCGCGCGAAAGCCCATTAGCGGCCGCTTCCGCATCGATCATATGGATGACATTCTGGTGCGCCTGAACCAAGCCTTCGGGATCACAAGCCGAACGCTGCCGGGCGGCATCGTTCTGCTGACCTGAAAACTGGCGATTGCGGAACAGGCGAAGGAGGAAAAATTTACGGTTTTGGCTCCGCCGATCGGTCTAGGGGTGAGCGCTTTCGATCGCACCAGGCGCGACCGATGACAGGAGCCGTTCGATGTCGATGATCCAAACCGCGAAGAAGCTCTCCAAGGCGGATCTGAAAGCACAGCGGGTTCCGGGACCGACGACCGCCAACTATTTCTCGCCATTGTCCACGCGTCGTGGCCGCGATCGCCTTGCGTTCCTGGCCGGCGTCAGTGTGACGGCGCTCTTGATGACAACCCTGGACGCTTATGCGCGGCCTCTTGGCGGACAGGCGCCGACACCATCGGCGGCGGCGATTGCGGCAGCACAATCGGCTCAACAGGAGGCCGCCCGCGCCGCGAGCCAGTCCTCCGATGGGCTCAGGCGGGCGACGCTCGCTATCCAGGCGCAGCAGGCCAGCCAGCAGGCGGCTCGTGATGCCGCGCGCGCCGCAGCGAATGCGTCCCCAGTCCCGAACGGCTTGGGCGCCGGCGGACTTCAGCGGGCACTCGGTGCCGCGCCGGGAACCGATCTATGGCGGGGCGCGAATCTGCCGACGCAGTTCACCGAGGGCGATCGCGTCAAGGTCGATGTCGAGCAGACCCAGCAGAAGGCGATCCTCACTTGGGATACGTTCAACGTCGGAGCCCGAACCGATCTGCGCTTTGACCAGCGGGGCAACCGCGACTGGGTCGCGCTCAACCGCGTGCTCGGCACCGACGGCAGGCCGAGCCAGATCCTCGGCAGCATCAAGGCCGATGGTTCGGTCTATGTCATCAACCAGAACGGCATCATCTTCGGCGGCGGAAGCCAGATCAATGTCGGCACGCTGATCGCCTCCACCGCGAAGATCACCAACGAGCAATTCCAGAGCGGCATCTATTCGAGCGGAAGCGGAAGCAATTGGACGCCAAGCTTCACCGACGCGGCCGCGTTTCTCAACAACGGCAAGGGCGGCGGCGTTGTCAAGGTCGAAGCCGGCGCGCAAATCGAGACGCATGCCCCGGCATCAGTGACCTCCAGCGGCGGCTTCGTGCTGCTGATGGGTGGTCAGGTCGTCAACGCTGGCTCGATCACGACGCCGAAAGGTCAGACCCAGCTCGCAGCCGGTGACGACTTCGTGCTGCGCCGTGGTTACGGCACGGACGCCAACCAGTTCTCGACCACGCGCGGCAACGAGATTGCCCCGCTGTTCGACGCGGGCACGCTCGCTGGGCTTGTTCGCAATGACGGCTCGATCTTCAGCCCGCAGGGCGATATCACGCTGGCGGGTCGGACGATCGAGCAGAACGCCATTCTCGTCGCCTCCACCTCGGTCAATACGCGTGGCACGATCCATCTTCTGAATGCGGCGACCGACACGCGCGGCAGCATCAGGCTTGGCCCCGGCAGCGTCACCACAATCATTCCCGAACTCGAGAGCCGGGAGACGGCGCTGAATTCGCAGCGCGATGGCTTGATCGATGCGTCCGAAGCGGCGAATCTGCTGCGAGCCACGACGCCGCTCGGGATCTTCAACAATCTCTCGACTCTGGCCGACCGGCTCGATCAGTCGCGGATCGAGATCGTCACGGGCGGTCAAGTCGTTTTCGAGGGCGGTACGACACCGGGAGCAGGCTCGCTTACGATCGCACAAGGCGGTCAGATTGCGGTATCAGCCGGGGGACGCATCTTCACCGAGACCGGTGCGACGATCGACGTCTCGGGCGTCCGCGACGTGTCCCTGGCAATGTCGTCGAACAACATCCTCGTCAATATCCAGGGCAATGAGCTGCGCGACAGTCCGGTCAACCGCGACAAGGACTACCTGAAGAACCAGGATGTCTGGGTTGATATTCGCGACCTGATCTTCGTGCCGGCCGGGACCGGGGGCTACGACACCGACCGCTATTATACGCCGGGCGGTCTGCTCGAAGTCGGCGGTCATCTCGCCAACACCGCTCACACGATCGGGGAGTGGGTCGCGCTCGGCGGCACCATCACGTTGTCGGCGCCTGAGGTGATCGCAAAGCAAGGCTCAGTGTTCAATATCTCCGGCGGCTCGATTCGCTACGAGGCCGGCTATATCCGCACCAGCAACTTTCTCGGACCGGACGGCCGGCTCTACAACATCAACGACGCCCGCGCCGACATGACCTTCTATGGTCTCGGCCAGGGCTTCATTCGCGAACATGAGCGCTGGAACGTCACCGAGGTCTGGACCAGCCCCTTCGGCAAGGGTCGCGAAAGCGTGCGGTGGGAAGAGGGCTACACGGTCGGCCGCGACGCGGGGCAGCTCATCCTCTCGACGCCGACGGCGATCTTCGAGGCCGACATCCTCGCCGATGTCGTCCAGGGTGAGCGGCAGGTCTCGGCGCGACCGACTGATATCGCCGACGGCTACAAGCTCAGCCAGACCCAAGTCGCGCAAGCGGGACAGCTTCTTGTCGGCAGCTATGGCGCGCTCGGGCGCATGGGCATTCACGACAGCGCGATCGTCATCGGAGGCGTCGAGGACATCACCCGAAGCCTCGACGCGTCCTCCGTCCTTCCCGCCAGCCGCAGCAACACGTTATGGTTTGATGCCTCCCGCCTCAACGACCAAAGGCTCGGCGGGCTCGACCTCGCCACGGGCGACTCCATCGCGATTGACAGCGGCCTGACGCTGGCCGATGGAGGCTCCCTCGACCTCACCGCACCTGTCATCGACATCAGAGCAGGCGTTACCGTTCGAGGCGGCAGTGTCACGGCAAGCAACCAGCTTGTGACGCGTGAAGCTCGGGGCGACTCCGTCGCCACACGGAACACCGATCTGTCCAAAGACGGCGGCTCGAGCGTGACGCTGCATTCGGGAATGACGATCGACACCCGCGGCATCTGGACGAACGCGCAGGTCGATCCGACCAATCTCTCCGGTCTCGCCTTCGTCGACGGCGGACGCGTCACGCTGCGCTCGACTGGCGACGTGACGCTGGAAGAGGGATCGCGGATCGACACCTCCTCCGGTGCCGCGATCCTCACCAACGGCAAGACCAAGGCCGGCAAGGGCGGAGACCTGTCGCTGCTCGCCGGCTTCAACGGCGGCAGCGGCAACCTCACGCTGAACGGGGCAATCGCCGGCTACGGCGTCGAAGGCGGCGGCGCGCTGTCGTTGTCCACCGCGGGCCTCGTCGTGATCGGCGATGCCAGCTACGAGATCGGCGAGACGTTGCCTGCCGGCAGCGTGACGCCGGCTGATGTGACGTTAGCGGAGGCGTTGCTCATTCGGGCGGGGTCGCCGCTGCCGGCCGCCTATAGCCAGACCTTCACCACGGTCGCAGCGGGTGCGGCGCTGCCCACCGATGTGCCCATTCCCACGACCACAGTGGCGGCGGAGTGGGTTGTGCCCGCCGGCGCAGTCAGCATTGCGTACATACGACCCGGAACCTCGGCTGTGGTAGCGGCGCCACCCGGCACCGTCATTCCTGCCGGCTCGACGGTGCGCGGATACAGCACGCAAACACCTATTCTGCCCGGGGGCTATGTGCTGCCCGCCAACGCCTTTCCCTCGGGCCTGAGGCTGACCACGCCGCAGGCCGTGACCTACATGCCCGGGACGCCCGCGCCGGTGGACGTGACCATCGCGGCCGGCACGGTGATCCGGGCGGGGACGCTTCTCCCGGTGGAAGCCCGGATCGCGCCGCCGGCTACGCTCAATCTCGCCGACGATGTTCTGAGCCGCGGATTCTCCAAGTATTCGATCAACGGGCAGAGCGGATTGCTCGTGGCATCGGGCGCCGCGGTTGCGCCGATCATGCCGATCTACCGGTTCGATACAGGTGTCTACGGTGTACCGACCGGCAGCGATCCGTCGGACGCGCTGAGCGTTTGGTTGCCGGACGTCTATATCGCCGACCCAATAACGGCGACGCTCACCCAGCGCGGCGGCGTTGATCTCGAATTGCTGTCGGGCCGCAGCGTGGACGGCGACACCAGCTGGCTCTCGGGCGGCGGTGTGACGATCGCCCAGGGCGCGTCGATCGCCGTCGATCCCGGCCGCAAGGTCAACATCGCCAGCGGCGGGCAGATCAATATCGACGGCACGATCACCGCCCATGGCGGCGAGATCACCGTCCTGAACGCCAACCGATTCAGCAATAAGGACGTCGGCGGGCTCTCGGTCTGGATCGGCGAGCATGCCCGGCTCGACGCCTCGGCGCGGGCGGTCACCGCGGTCGATGCCCGCGGGCGGGTCTATGGCGTGGTGCCGGACGGCGGCAAGGTCGTGCTCGGCAGCCTCGGCGGCGAGGACACGCTGTACGAGAACGCCTATCTGTCCGCCGACGCCTATGTCGTGGTGCGCGAAGGCGCGGTGATCGACGTCTCGGGCACCAGTGCCGAGCTCGACATCATGATGATTGGAGCGGCTGGACAGACGAGTTACGCGCGCCGCACGGTCGCCAGCAATGGCGGCAGCATCGTCCTGGCTTCCTACCTGGGTATTTACAACGATGGCACGCTGCTCGCCCGTGCTGGCGGCGCGGGCGCCTCGGGCGGCACGCTGACGATCAATTTCGAAGCGCCGATCTACAGCTATGCCTCGGGCGACATCGTGCCTTCGCGCCTGCAGGCGGGTAGGGCGATACGGATCTCCCAGACAAGGCAGCGGAGCGCATTGCCGGCCGATCTTCAGGTTGGTGCGGCCCATCAAGACCTCAGACCCGGCTACGCGAATCTCAGTGCCGAGCAGGTCGCGGAGGGCGGCTTCGGCACCCTGTCGCTGTTCGCGCGCACCGGAATCGTGTTCGAGGGCGACGTGAACCTTGCGGCAGGCCGCAGCATCGCGCTGCGCACGTCAGGCCTCTACAATTCCGTCAACGGCGCCCACGCGACGGTGTCCGCGCCTTACGTCAGTCTCGACGGACAGTTCATGCGAGAGGCCGGACTGTTCCAGGTGCTCCCCTCCATCCTGCCGGCCTATCCGGCGACGGGGACACTGACCGTCGATGGCGGGCTGATCGACGTCGCCAGCCGGATGAACGCCTATGCCGCGAAGCTGACGCTCGACAGCCGGAGCGACCTGCGGTTCATGACGGGGACGCTCGCCGTGACCGGCGATCTCGATCTGATCGCGCGGCGCATCTATCCGGTGACCGGCGCCAAGGCGGGCCTCTATGCCGGCACGGCGGTGGATATTAGCAGCCGGCCGACGATTCCCTTCGGCACTGAGAACACCAGCACGATCACGATCGGGCGGCACGATGATGCGCCGGTCGCCGCGCCCTATTCGGTGTTCGGCTCGCTCGGTCTGACGGCCGGGACGATCCGGCAGGGCGGCAATCTGCTCGCTCCGCTCGGCACGATCTCGCTCGCCGCGGCTGACCCGCAGATGGTGACGCGAGGCCTCGTCGAATTCCTGCCGGGCAGCCTGACCTCGGTCAGCGCCAGGGGGCTCGTCATCCCCTATGGCGGCACGGTGGACGGCGTCAGCTTCACCGTCGACGGCAGCGAGGCGCTCTCCTACGACCTGCTCACCGGAACGATCGTCAAGGATGCCGACGGCAATTACCTCAACAACAGCAGCAGCGGGCGCCTCGGCATCACCGCGACGGGTCACAACGTCGTCAGCCATCCGGGCTCTGTGCTCGACCTTTCCGGCGGCGGCACGCTGGCGGGCGCGGCCTTCGTCTCCGGCCGCGGCGGCTCGGTCGACGTGCTGGTCAACGCGCTCGCCGACGCCAATCCCGGCTATGGCTACAGCTCATCCGGGAACCCGGTCTTTGCCATCGTGCCGGGCGTCGACATCGCGCCGCCGGCCGGCGGCTACTCCACGGCCTGGACCGGCTCGGTGCCGGGCCTCGGCGAGCAGATCGCGATCCCGGCCGGCGTGCCGGGGCTGCCAGCCGGTACTTACACGCTGCTACCGGCGAACTATGCGCTGCTGCCCGGGGCCTACCGCGTCGAGCTTGGCGCGCGGGGGACGACAGGATTTGCGGCGGCCCAGTCGCTGTCGAACGGGTCCTATCTGACGAGCGCGACGCGCGACGCGGCCAACACCTCGATCGGCGACTCATTGCTGACCCGCGCCATCGTCACGCCCGGCGCGACTCTGCGCACCTATTCACAATACAACGAGCAGGGCTACGAGGCCTTCCAGCTCGCGCAGGCGGCGACCTTCGGGACGGCCCGTCCGTTGATGGCGGCCGACGGCAAGTTCCTGACCCTCAATCTTTCGACATTGGCTACGGGCAGCGCGCCGCGCGTGGAATCGGCGCTCATTTTCGACGGCTTCGCTGATTTCACGCCAGGCGAGGGCGGGTATGGCGGAACGTTGGCGGTTTCCGGCGGTGGCGGTGCCAACCGTTCGTACAACACCGATATGGTGATCACGGGAGGGGGCAGCACAACAATCCGCAGCAGCAGCGTCACGACCGTTGCCGCGTCCGAGATCGCCGACGTCGGAGCGCCTAACCTCTATGTCGGCTCCGCGCCCGGGGCCAGTTATACTGCTGGAAATCCGGTCTTCGAACTCACGACCAACGACGGCCTTGTCCGCTCGCTCATCTTGGAAAACGGGGTTGTGCTGACGGGCTCGCAGGTCATCCTTGCCGCAAACCAGGACATCACGGTGACGTCCGGGGCGTCGGTCAATACGCTCGGCCACGGGCTGATGGCGCCGGACACGGTCGCCACCGGCTTGTTGTTCAGCGCGCCGGCCCTGCTGGCGGTCTCGAATGGCTCGATCTCCCTCGAACCGTGGCGGTTGAACACGACGTCGAGGATCACTCTCGAGGACGGCTCTTCGCTCTACAGCGAAGGCTCGATCGCCTTCACCGCCGGCCAGGGAGTTGTCATGCAGGATGGCGCCCGTTTCGGAACGCGCGATCTCGAACTGGCTCTGCCCTATATCAATATCGGCACCGCGGAGCAGCTTGCGGCCGCGGCGTCCGCCGGCATCCTGCCGAGCGGGCTGTCGCTCGATCAGGCGGTGCTCGATAGGCTGGTACAGGGCGATCCGGTCACCGGCGCGCCCGGAATGAAGAATCTTATTCTGGCGGCCGGAAACTCGGTCAACTTCTACGGCTCCGTGAATCTGTCCACGCTCGACGAGAACGGCGTGTCGGTCCTCGAAAGCTTCGTGCTGAGCACGCCCGCAATCTACGGCCATGGCGGTGCGAATGACAGCGTCACGCTGACCACCGATCGGCTGGTATGGTCGAGCCGTTCGCTGCGGACGGGTGCGACCGGTTCAGGCCAGCCGATCTATGGCCCTGCCGCGCCCGGCGCGATCATCGCAGACGGGCCGGGCACCGGCCACGGCATCTTCAATGTGGCGGCGCGCGAGATCGTCTTCGGCTATCTTGAGCAGTCGCGGCCGCTCAACACGGTCCAGTTCAACCGGCTGATGCTCGGCTTCGAGACGGTGAATCTCAACGCCTCCGAGCGCATCACCTCGAACAACCTCAATACGCTCGCCGTCTGGCAGACCGGGGGGAGCCCGACCTCGTCCTTCGATCCGGCCACCTATACCGGCGAGCAGGCAGCCTTGAACCTGGTCACGCCGCTGCTGACCGGCGACAGCGGCTCGGTGCTGTCGGTCTATTCCGGCGGCACATTGCGTGTCGTCGCCCCGCAGGGCGCGCCCGCCGGCGTCGCTTCGGCGGACTCGCTCGGCGCCACGATCAACCTCGCATCCGTCCAGGGGGCGGTCCAACTCGACACCACCGTCGCGCTGCCTTCCGGCAAGCTGACGGTGACTGCGGCCCAGACGCTTCAGATCGATGACGGCACACGCATCGACCTGGCGGGCCGCGCCATCCCCTTCAAGGACGTCACCAAATATTCCTGGGGCGGCGACCTCATTCTGGAGAGCGCGCATAGCAGCATCATCGTCCAGGGCGGCGCGACGTTCGACGTTTCCGCGGTGAACAACCATGCCGGTTCGGTCACGATGTCGGCGACCGACGGGGCCGGCGGCGGCGGCATCGTCTTCGTCAACTTGGACGGCACGCCGCTGCAGTCGATCGACGGCATGTTCAAGGGCTCGTCCACCGCAGGCTACGAGAGCGGCTCGTTCAAGCTCAGAGCGCACTTCATTGGCCCGACAGGCACCCAGAGCGAAAGCTTTGCGCGCATCAACACCGCCCTGAATGCAGGAGGGTTCTTCGAGAGGCGCGAATTCGCGCTCAAGCAAGGCGATCTCGCCATCGGCAACGAGGTGAGGGCGCGCAATGTCGTCGTGTCGGTGGACAATGGCAGCCTGACCGTCAACGGCCGGATCGACGCCAGCGGCGCGGCACCGGGCTCCATCCGGCTCTCGGCCAAGAACGATCTGACCATTGCATCCACTGCTGCGCTCGATGTGCATGGCACCGAACTGCAGACCGACAGCGACGGCGCCGTCATCGAGGCGAAGAACCGTGGCTGCATCGAGCTGACCGCGACGACCGGCTGGCTCCGGCTCAACCAGGGCGCCACGCTGGACCTGAGCTCGCCGGACGGTGCGAGGCGCGGCAAGGTGGTGCTCAATACCGGCCGCACGGGCGAGACGAGCGGCGACGCGCGGATCGATGCCGCGGGCCCGTTGACTATCCGTGGCGCGGCGGAGATCGCGCTGAACGCGTTCTGGACCTATTCGCCGACCGATGCCGACGGCAGCATCGTGCAGGACAATGGCGGTGCCGATCCGGTGGGGGCGGACGGCGTGCTCGGTCTTAACCAGATCGGTGCGCGCAATGTGCTCTTCATCGACGCGGCTTTGGCCAATGCCGGTCTCGCCGGCCGCACCGCCGGCCTGTCCGCTTATGGCGACGCCTATCATTTGCGGCCGGGCGTCGAGATTGGTGGCAATTCATCCTCGAACGGCAATCTCACGGTCAAGGGCAATCTTGATTTCGCGAGCCTGCGCACGTCGGACGAGACCTACAGTGCCACGGAATCCGGCTCGCTCGTCGTCCGCGCACCAGGCAACCTCACCGTGAACGGCAGCATCACGGACGGCTTCGGCAATCCTGTCGCGAATCCGAACGATGTGAGGAGCAGCACCGAGACGCTGACCAGCCCCCGGACGCTGACCGAGGCGATCACCGTCGCAGCAGGATCGAGCATTCCGCTCGCGACACTGGACTTCGACATCGTCCTTGCACAGGGCAATTCCGTTAAGCGCGGTGTCTCCATCCCGTTTGAGTTCACGGGTACGGGCAACATGGTCATTCGCGCCGCCGACACGCCCGGTGGCTGGACGTTGGAGGGGTCGATCAAGCTCGGCAACAACCTGTCGCTCGCAAATGTTGGAAACCGCAGCGTCGTGCTGCCGGACGGAACGACATACAACTCGAGCCAGACCATACCGGTGGGCACCATCCTGCCGGTCGGGACCGTCATCAATGTCGGTGACGCCATCCAAATGGTCATTCCGGGCAATTCGATCTACGGGGTCGGAACCCGGCTGCCAGGTTCGGGCGTAGCGACGCTTCCGGTTGGCACGGTCATTCCGAGGAATACAGACCTCGCCGCCGTCATCAATAACGCCAGGGTCGCACTGCAGGCCGGCCAGACGCTGCCCTCCGGCGCCGTCCTACCGACGGGAACGACGATCGTCTCGTCGACGCCTATCGCCAACCATGCGGGCGCGCCGATGCTGGCGCCCGGCAGCCAATCCTGGTCGATCCGCCTCGTCAGCGGCGCCGACGGCACCAGCGCGGACACAAGTGCGGTGCAATCGCTCTCGGCGCTTGGGGCGGGCGGCAACATGCTGCTCTCCAACTCGCTCGTCAACGCGGCCGGCAAGGTCCTGCCGAGCGTGATCCGCACCGGCACGGGCGATCTCGATCTCATCGCCGGGCGCGACCTCACCCAGGACACGCCCTTCGGCGTCTACACCGCCGGCACCCAGATCGATGTCGGCGGCGCCTATGCCGGCGTCACCTCGCAGGGCGGCTATTTCACCGAAAACGGCGGCGATCTGACGATCGCGACCGGGCGCAATCTCACGGGCTCTCTCCAGGTGGACAATGTTGCGTCTGCGGGCCAGAATAATTACTCGGTCGGCAACTGGCTGGTGCGCCAGGGTGATGCCACGACGCCAGCGGCCTGGGGCATCCGCTTCGGGGCCTATGGCGGACTCAATGCCAACCTCTTCTATGGCTTCTCCGGCTTCGGCACGCTGGGCGGCGGTAACCTGGCGGTTGACGTCGGCGGTGATGCCGGCACGCTCGTCGCGATCGACAGTCCCGGCAGCGCGCTCCGTACCAGCACCGGCCTCGTCTTCGCGGTGGGCGGAAGCGGCCGCGTCACCTCGGTGACGAAGACGCCGGACGGCGTCGTGACCGGCGGCACTTTGCTGCAGACCGGCGGCGGCGATCTCTCCGTCGATATCGGCGGCCGGCTCAACCCGCTCACCACACCGACTGCTACAGACGATCTCAACGGCTCCTTCACCAATCTGCGCGGCGACATCGCCGTCAAGGCCGGGGCCATCGGCTCCGCGCTGCTGGCCTACGGCGTCGGCGCGCCGAACGATCCGCGGGCGGTCGATCTCTATCGGGCGACGATGCTCCAGACTGATGGCGGAGTCGGCGGGCCGGTGATCGTCATCGGCGACGGTTCGGCCAATCTTCAGGCGCGCGGCGACCTCGTCTTCGGCGGCGCCGGAGATCCCGGCATGATCTATCCCATCGGCATTTCCGTCACTGGCCCGGCCTTCTCGCTGTGGCGCTCGGATACCGCGATCACGCTGTTCTCCGCGGGCGGCAACATGGTGCCGCTGAATGCCTCGAGCCCCAGCCAGAACGAAATATGGGGCAGCGAGGACCAAACGAACCGCGCCATGCTGCCGCCGATCTTCGAGGCGGTCGCGGCGCATGGCAGCCTGTACTGGGCAGGTTCGCGGCGGATCGAGCTGGCGCCGTCCCGCGACGGCTATCTGGAACTCCTGGCCGGCGACTCGATCTATGCGGCGGCATACGAATTTGGTAGCTTCAGCGATCCTGTCGCGGCCGCCTGGAGCGTGTCCGGCGCCCAGACCGATCCCAATTCGATCCCCAATCCGTTCCGGCCGGGATCGAGCAACTCCTATTTCCAGTTCCAGTCGGACACCGTCACCACCAACCTGCACGAAGGCGACGACAAGCTCATCCGCGTCTATGCACTCACCGGCGACATCGTCAATTTCACGCTCGGCGATCCCACGCCGCAATTCGTGAACGGCGAATATCTGCCGCGTTATCGCGCGGCGATGCCGGCCCGCATCTATGCCGGACGCGACATCGTCAATTTCGGCAAGAACGCCTATCGCAGCCAGACCACCGATCCAGAACTTCAGGACACGCCAAGCCTGATCCTGAACAACGACACGACCGATGTCTCGATCATCGAGGCCGGCCGCGACATCCTCTACGCTCAGGTGCAAGTCGCGGGACCGGGTTCGCTCGAAGTGATCGCCGGCCGCAACCTCTATCTCGGCGACAAGGGCTCGATCGTCTCGATCGGCGCTCTCGCCGCAGGCGATACGCGACCCGGCGCGTCGATCCTGATGCAGGCGGGCGCCGGCCCCAACGGGCCGAATTATGCGGGTCTCTGGGCCTATCTCGATCCGGCCAATCTCGCAATTGCCGGCACGCCGCTTGCCGACCAGCCTGGCAAGGTCGCCAAGACCTATGAGCGTGAACTGATGGCCTGGCTGGCGGAGCGTTACGGCTTCGCGGCATCGACCGTCGCGGACGCGCGCGCCTACTTTACGGCGCTCGCGCCCGAGCAGCAGGCGATCTTCCTGCGCCAGGTTTATTTCGCCGAGCTGAAGGCCGGCGGCCGCGAATACAATGATCCGGAGAGCAGCCGCTTCCAATCCTATCTGCGCGGTCGCCAGGCGATCGCGGCTCTGTTCCCTGAGGAGGGCGCAAACGGCAATCCAATCACATATGGTGGCGACATCACCATATTCGGAGGCTCCGGCGTGCGCACGCTCTATGGCGGAAGCATCCAGATGCTGACGCCGGGCGGCCAGCAAGTGGTGGGTGTCGAAGGCCAGGTGCCGCCGGCGTCGTCGGGCCTCATTACCCAGGGGCAGGGCGACATCGCGCTCTATTCCAAAGGCTCGATCCTGCTCGGCCTGTCGCGCATCATGACGACCTTCGGCGGCGACGTTCTCGCCTGGTCGGCGGAGGGTGACATCAACGCCGGCCGCGGCGCCAAGACCACGATCGTCTACACGCCGGCGCGGCGAGTCTATGATGATTATGGCATGGTCACTTTGTCACCGGCCGTGCCCGGTTCGGGTGCGGGCATCGCATCGCGCAGTTCGGTCCCGGGCGTTCCCGGCGGTAGCATCGACCTTATCGCGCCCTTAGGGACCATCGATGCCGGCGAAGCGGGCATCCGTTCCGGCGCCGACGTCAACCTCGCGGCGCTGCAGATCGTCAATGCCGCCAACATCCAGGCGCAGGGCAATGTCACCGGCGTGCCCACGGTGCAGGCGCCGCCGGTCGCCGCTTTGGCCTCCAGCAGCAACATGACGGCAGCGACGCAGCAGGCCCAGCCGGCCGCGCCCAGTACCAGCGATCGTCCGTCGATCATCATCGTCGAGTTCCTCGGCTTCGGCGGAGGCGAGGGCGCCCCCAACGGTGATCAACGCCGTAAGGATGATGAGCGCAGCAGCCTTGAGCCGCAGGATTACCAGCCTGACAGCAGATTTCAGGTTGTTGGCAATGGCGAACTGACCGAGGAGCAAAAGAAAAAGCTGACCACGGACGAAAGGGGAAGGCTCTAGGGTTTGTCGGTTCGCTTCGCTCTGCCATGCGATGCTCTCATCCTCGAACCAGACCCTGCGGTTTGGGCTGACGTAAGTCGATCGCGGAAATCGGCCCGCCCCATTCGATAGCCACCGTCATTGCGAGCCAACGGGTCGCGCGAACGCGCGCCCGATGACAGGCTCCACGAAGCAATCCATGCCTCCACAAGCGGTGCTATGGATTGCTTCGCTGCGCTCGCAATGACGATGTGGTTGCTTTGGGTGCGACAAATCAACCCGACGGGCAAATCAGCCGAAAGTCTGTCCAGCCCTTCGCGCGAAAATAAATCGCTTAACCCGTCGGGCAAATCATCGCTATGACTCCGCGCGTCTCACGGCGGATGAGGGGCGGCTCGCGATCGTCACGAACGTTGCGGTGAGATGCGGTGGA